>JAJUGH010000110.1 GCA_029268265.1 Alcaligenaceae bacterium
CGGCTCGAAAACAGGAAGAAGCTCGCGCAAAACACGAACAGCGGCATGCCGCCCTGCAGGATGCTGGAATTGATGGCGGTAGTGTAGACCAGCGCGTAATAGAGCGACACGCTGAATACCGTGAAGCCCAGCGCTCCCATGCCAAGCAGGTAACCGAGTCTCTGCCGCATCAACGGCCAGTCAGCCGCGATCTGCTTCCTGCTGAACAAGTAGAGCGCGACCGCGACGCTTGCCCAGCGTACCGTGACCAGGATCATGGGCGAGACATGGCCCACGGCGAGCTTGCCGGCAATCGAATTACCGGCCCAGAAAAGCGTCGATAAACCTAAAAGCAGATAGGCGTTGCGAATGGTTCGTCACCCAAGATAACGAGGTAGAAACAGCGAAATCGCCGGGAACACGATCAGGATCGTGAGCCGCAAGAGGTCCGCAACCACGAACGGCGCCACGCCGCGATACATGGCGGAAAGCGAAACCTCGGGCAGCAGGCTGCGCAGCACGATCACGTTCATCCCGAAAGGCGGCGTGATGAAGCTGATTTCCGTCACGACGACGACGATGATGCCGAACCATATCAGATCAAAGCCCAGGTATTGCACCAGGGGATAAAAAATCGGCACGGTGAGCAGAATCATGGACATGCTCTCAAGCACCATGCCCAGCACAACATAAAGCACGCAAATGGCGATGATCACCGCAAAAGGACTCAGGTCGAAGCGCGTCACCAGGTCCTTGAGATCATCGGGCAGAGACGTGAAGTTGATGAAGTTGGCGAAAAGCATGGCGCCGATCAAAATCATGAACAGCATCCCGGTGGTGCGCGCCGACTCCACCAGCACTTCCGAGAGTCCATGCCAGGTGAGCGTACGGCGGAACATACAGAAGAGCATGGCTCCGAAGGCACCGATCCCGGCGGCTTCCGTAGAGGTGAAGACCCCCCCATAAATGCCCCCCATCACCACGCCGAAGAGCAGCAAAACGCCCCAGACTTCTTTCAGCGCCCTACCCCGTTCGCTCCAAGTCTTACGCGCGCCTGCCGAAGGGCCGGCCTCGGGATCACGCCAAGTCACCCATTTGGCGGCCAGCAAATACAGAAAGACCGCCAGCACACCCGGAAGCAGGCCGGCGGCGAACATCTTGCCGATGCTTTGCTCCGTGAGAATGCAGTACACCACCATGACGATGGAGGGCGGCAGCAGGATGCCCAACGTTCCGCCGGCCGCGATGGAACCAGTGGCCAGGCCCGCATCGTATCCAAAACGGCGCATTTCCGGATACGCCACCTTCGACATGGTCGCGGCCGTGGCAAGACTGGATCCGCACACGGCACTGAAGCCACCGCAGGCGACGATGGTGGACATGGCCAGGCCACCCCGTTTGTGGCCGAGAAACGAGTGCGCCGCCACGTACAGTTCTTTCGATAGGCGCGCCTTCGTGATGAAGTTGCCCATCAGGATGAATAGCGGCAGCACAGACAAGGTGTACTGAAACCCGCTCTCATAAATCATGGAGCCGGCCATCGCATAGGCCGCGTCCCAGTTCCGGATAAAGGCCATGCCGCCCAGACCGACCAACGCCATCGCAAACGCCACCGGTACCTGCACCATGATCAACAGAATCATGACGGCAAAGCCAATCAACGCCTCGGTCATCGCTTCACTCCTTCGCGCAGTGCGGCGACGAAGTCGACCAGGTGATACAGCGTAGTCAGGGTGAGCATGGCAGCCATGAAATAGGCGGCAGGGGCGATAGGAATCAGCAGGACCGCCGTACGGTCACCGTAGTCGGCGACCTCGGCTGCCTTGCTCCAGCTGACCACGGCAAGCATGGCCATGATCACCAGTGAAATGCCTTCGCCCAACAGCCGCTGAAAGCGGCGCACCCGGCCGTCCAGCGCCATCGCAATCAGGTCCACGGTGACGTGACCTCGTACGGAGGAAGACAGTGCGATACCTGAAAAGATCACTGCCACCATCAGCAGCTCGGTAAGTTCCACCGAGCCGATGACCGGGAAGTTGAACAGGTACCGCCCCGCCACATCGAGCATGGTGAGACACATCATTGAAAACATGGAGATTTCGGCAATGCGCCGCATCAACCACGCAATGCGTCCAAGTACAGTTTCCATGAAGTGTTCCTGTGTTCCTATGCGATTCCCAAGCGCTCAAACGGTAGGCCGTTTCACTGGTGGCTGATCAGCTCGCCTCGCGCGCATCAATTTCGGCATCGAGCTCTTCCAGAATTTTGCGATGCTCGGCGATGACGGCTTCGCCATCAATCTTGTGTTTCTTGGCCGCTTTCAACCAGGCTTCCTCGAACTGTGCGGTCCGCTCCCGAACGGCAGCCACCATTTGCTCGTCTGCCTCGATGATCTGGATGCCTTTCTCCTTTGCGAGCGCCATGGCTTTGCTATCCGAGCCGCCCCAGGCCGCGCCGGCCAGTCGGGCCGCATGCTCGCCGGTCAACCGGTCGATAATCGCGCGGTCCTCATCACTGAGCTTCCGGTAGGTTTTTTCATTCATGATGAAGCCGTGAGTGTCACCGTACAGGCCGCCCGGGAAAGTGGTGATGTGCTGCACCACCTCATCGAGCTTGAATGCCGGCAGGGATTCGGCGGGAAAGAAGACGCCATCGACCACGCCGGTGCTCAACAGCTCGTACGACTCGGGCGCGGGCTTGACCACCACGTTCACACCCAGTGCCTTCGCCACATCCGCTGCCATGCCGCCGCCGACCCGCACCTTCAGGCCGTTGAAGTCGTCAATGGTCTGGACGGGCTTGCTTGCGGTCATGACAAGCCCCGGTCCGTGCCCATAAATGCCCAGCAAGTGCACCCCACGATGTTCACCGGCTTCGGCAAGGTACTTGTCGTAGATGCGCCATGCGGCAACCGAACGTGCTTCGCCGTGACGGCCCGCCAGCGGAAAGCTGGCCAGTTTGGTGAGCTCGAATCGCCCCGGGTAATAGGCGTGCGAGATGAACGCCACATCCACCAAGCCGTTACGCACCGCGTCATAGTGTCCGGGCGCATTGGTCACGGCCTTGGGCAGCAAACGCGGCTTGACGCGGCCTTCGGTCTCTTTCTCGACTTCAGCCATCCAGGGAACGATGAAGCCGGCCACCAGCGAGTGGGTGGGGGGAAGCCAGGAAGAGACTGTGATCTCCACGGGTTCCGCGCTCGCGGGGGTGCTCAGAACCAGGCCGGCCGCCACACTGGCGGCTACCGCCGCTTTCCTCCAGAAATTACGCATTCTTGTCTCCTTGGTCGGTGGAAAAGTCTTGGGTTGACAACGGTTGTTCTTGAGAACTTGTGACCGTTGCAAGGGGTGCTGCCAAAGCCCGGGCCACCAGGCGCTCGGGCGTGCCGTCGTGGCAAAAACCGATATGGTCGGCTGCCTCTGTCCGCAATGGCGGCCAGTTACCAAACTGCGCTTCGATCGCGGGCTGAGGCGCCCACGTCACGAGATGGGCAAGCGGGCGGGCGAGGTGTGCTTCGAGGGACGACACCAATACTCCGGTGGTGACTCGCTGCGCCGGTAAGGTGACGACGCGGCTTGCCGGCCAGCTGGGCGCGGGCGAGCGCGCAGCATGAATCAATTGCTCGAGGCAGCAAGGCAACGAAATCAGCCAGTTGCTGGCCTCCGGGGAAACGGGGCAGGTATATGGGCGACCGGCGGCCAGCTCCTGCAGGATGTCGCTGGAAAAAGCCGACATGGCCTTTTGCGGCTGGGGCGGTCTGGCGATGACACCAGGCAGGCGGACGGCCCGCCCATCAACATGCCCGCGCCGGGCATAGTCGGCAATCAGCAGCTCGGCCATACGTTTTTGCGTGCCGTAGCTCAAAGCGGGCTGTACGGGAGTGGAATCGTCAATGACGGAGGGCAGCGGCGCACCGAACACACCGATGGAACTGGTGAATACCAGCCGTGGCGGCACCGCCTGTGTGCGCAAGCGCTCCAGCAGGGCCACCGTCGCGAGCAGATTTACCTGCAAGCCCAGGGCAAGGTCTTCCTCTGCCTGACGGCTGGTGATTCCGGCCAGGTGAAAAACCCAGTCAACGGGTTCGGCGAATAAGGCGTTAAGCGTGTCGGCATCGCCCAGAGAGCCCGGCACGTATCGGACACGTGAATCGATGGTCGTGGAAGAGAGCGGCTTCACGTCGTTGAGGACCAGCTGTGTGACGGACACGCCGTCAAACCGACCCGCGAGCAGCGCCTGCCCCAAGCCTTGGCCGATATATCCGCCGGCGCCCGTGATGATGATGCGCATCAGCGACCTCGCCCGCGATCAAGATATTGCGCCGTACTGTCCGGCTGACTGACGCATACGACAGCGGACAAATCGTGTTGGGACAATCCCAGCGACGCCGCCTGACGCAGGGTTTGCTGCACCGATGCCGTAACCGGCGTGGGCACATTAAACGACTTGGCCTGCGACATCACGGTGTCCACGTCTTTCAACATGGTGGCGACGGTGCCCAGCACATCGGCCGGCGTCTCCAACATGCGGGGAGCAAACACCTGCATCGGTTTGGAATCGGCCCAGCCACCACTGAAGGCGTCCGGGAGGCGGGCGGCGTCTATGCCGGCCGCCCGGGCCAGGCTGAGCGCTTCCGCCACGGCGGCAACAGCGGCGGAAACAATGATCTGATTGCACAGCTTGGCCGTCTGGCCTGCGCCCGTCGGGCCCAACATGGTCACGCGCGAGGCATAAGCGGCCATGGCCTCCTGCGCGTTTTCGAGCGCCGCTTGCTCGCCACCAGCCATGATGGCCAACGTGCCGGCTTGCGCACCCGCCACACCGCCGGAAACCGGCGCATCGATCCATTGGGCGCCATGCTCGGTCGCCAGCCTGTTCGCAAGCTGGCGCGTGACGGATGGATCCATGCTGGTGTGATCCAGCAGACACCGCCATCCCATCACGCCGGCCAGCCCTCGCGGGCCGAATACCACTTGCTCGACCGCCGCGGCATCCAGCAGGCACAGAATAACGACGTCTACGTCCGTGGCTGCTTCCGCGGGGGTCGCGCAGCGTACGGCGCCTTCTGCCACCAGGGCGTCGGCCTTCGCAGGACTACGGTTCCATACCTTGAGCTGATGGCCCGCCTGCAGGAGGCGCCTCGCCATGGGCTCGCCCATCAAGCCGAGTCCGCAGAATGCCAGCCTCACGCCTCTTCCTCCGGCGTCTCGTAGCTCCATTCCAGCCCGCCTGTGTGCGTCACCGCTCCTTCATTGGCCGGGCCCACCAGCTTGGCGTATTTCTCCATTACGCCGCCCAGCTCCTTGCGCGGGGTGGCATCACGGGCGGCCTGCTCTGCTCGCCTTGCTTCCCATTCAGCATTGGAAATGATGAGATCCAGGCTGCGCTTCTCGGCATCGATTTCGATACGGTCGCCTTCGCGCACCAGGCCGATTGCGCCGCCTGCAGCGGCTTCGGGGCTGACGTAGCCAATACACATCCCGCGAGTCGCGCCAGAAAACCGGCCGTCGGTGAGCAGGGCCACAGACTCGCCCTTGCCCTGGCCATAGATGGCCGCCGTCACACTCAACATCTCGCGCATGCCGGGCCCGCCAACGGGTCCTTCGTTGCGAATGACCAGGACATCGCCCTCCTGGTATTCCAGGCGCGACACCGCACGCATGCAGGCTTCTTCGTTTTCGAAGACGCGGGCGCGGCCCGTGAACTGCAGATTCTTCAGGCCTGCAATCTTGAGCAGCGCGCCGTCGGGACAGAGGTTGCCCGTCAGAACGACGACACCGCCGGTGGCATGCAAGGCCTCATCGCAAGACTTGACGATATTGCCGTCCGGGTCCGGATAGGCTTCCAGTGCTTCCGCAAGCGTCTGGCCGCCCAGCGTCAGACACTCCCCATGCAGGAAGCCGCCTTTCAGCAGCGACTTGAAGACGACCGGCGCGCCGCCGATGATATTCAGATCCTTGGCCAGATACCGGCCGCCGGGCTGCAGGTTGGCCACAAGCGGCGTGCGCTCGAACACTTCGCCGACATCTTTCAAGGTGAATCGGATACCCGCTTCGTTCGCAATGGCCGGAATGTGCAACGCCGCATTTGTGGACCCGCCCGTCGCCGCCACCACTGCGCAGGCGTTCTCCAGGCTCTTGCGCGTCACCAGGTCGCGCGGTAGCGGGCCGCCGTTGCGGATGATGTCCATCACGATTCGGCCGGCGCGCCGCGCCAGCGCGATGCGTTCGCTGTAGACCGCCGGGAGCATGGACGAACCCAGCGGGGATAATCCGAGAATCTCGCCGACCATGGCCATCGTGTTCGCGGTGAACTGGCCAGGGCAGGCACCGGCGGTCGGGCTCGCGCTGCACTCGATGCCGCGCAATTCTTCCCGGGTGATCTGCCCCGTCTGATACCGCCCCACTCCTTCGATCGCCGTGAGGATCGTGCGTTCCTGGCCGTCCGGGCCATGGCCGGGCAGCATGGAGCCGCCATAGACGAACACCGAAGGCACGTTCGTACGCACCATGCCCATCATGATGCCGGGCAAGGTCTTGTCGCAGCCTGCGAAGCCGACCAGGGCATCGTAGGCATGGCCACGAACCACCAGCTCCACGCTGTCTGCGATGGTCTCGCGCGAGATCAGGCTCATGCGCATGCCCATGTGGTTCATGGAGGTGCCATCCGACACCGATATGGTCGAGAACATGATGGGCACGCCGCCACCTTCGGCCACGCCCAGGCGGGCATTGTCCGCCTGTGCCGCCAGCGGCATCGAACAGGGTGTGTTGTCTCCCGCAGTGCTCACAATGCCGACAAAGGATTTCGCCAGGGCCTCGTCGTCCATGCCGGTGGCTCGCAGGAAGGCGCGGTGGGGTGTACGAGTCGGTCCTTCAGTCACCATGCGCGACCGGTGCTTGTGCAGCATTGCTGTGTCTCCAATTTGGCAGTAATGGCCCTTCGGGCTCATTCGAAATTAATGTTCTTCTGACGACGGTAGCGGGCTTAGCTGATCAAACGGCCAACTGATATCCGCTTCCAGCGCATCCCTGGCCCGACGCGCATCACCGGCTCGCAGGGCAACCACCACGGCATCGTGATGGTCGTCGATCGCCTCGCGCCCCAGGCCGCAATGCTCTCGCACGGCCCGCAGATATGGCCCCGACTGCAGCCACAAGCTTTCAATGACTCCCAGCATGACCTTGCTTTGCGCCGCCTGATAAATCAGAAAGTGGAATTGCCGGTTCAGCTCAAGGCTTGCGGTGAGATCCACGCGCGCCGTCTGGATGTCGCGTGCGAGCTGCTCCAATACGTCGAGGTCGGCGGACGTGAGTCGAGGCGTAGCCCATTCAATCGATTGCCCTTCCACCAGCAGCCTGACGCGGCGCAGGTCGAGCAGCCGATCTGCCGTAATGAGCGGCACGCGAACCGAACGGCTGCGGGTAGGCTCCAGCGCCTGCTGCGCCACCAGGCGCCGCAACGCCTCACGTACCGGCATCGTGCTCGTTTGCAGTTCGTCCGCCAGCTCCTGTATGCCCAACACCTGGCCGGCGCCGTAAACCCCATGCATCAATCGCGCACACAGCGCCCGATACACCGCGTGGTGCACCGAAGTCGCCGTCACCGGCTCCAGCAGCCTGGCATAGTCATCGCCAGACGGCACGCGTTGATGGTTCATTAGAAGTATGGAAGTTTGATCTTTGATCAAAGATCATAAGACGGAACGGCACCGTCCATCGACCCCGGGTTATCCCGCGTGGGGCATGCGTAGCGGCCCGGACATGTCATGCGCAGGGCCAATGCGCCCGTGCATCAGTCTTCCGGGACCAGTCGTTCCAGCCGTAGGCGGTCGCGCTCGTCCGTCGCGCGCCGAATGGCGAATGTGGTTGCAGCCAACGCCCCAAAGCCGGCCGCCCCGGCCAAGAGAAATAACACCAGAATCTGGTATTTGGCGGCCTCGAAAGGTGCCATGCCCGCCAGGATCTGACCGGTCATCATGCCAGGGATCGTGATTACGCCCGCTGCCGACATCTGGTTGACGATTGGAATGAACCCGCTGCGCAGCGCATTGCGTTGCAGTGGCTTGAGCGCCTGGCGGCGCGTCGCCCCCAGCGCCAGCTGCGCCTCGATGGCGTTGCGCTCGCGCATCAGCCCGGTGTTGAACACGTTCAGGCTGATGCCGACCCCGTTCATCACACTGCCCAGAATGATCCCCACAAAGGGGATGAAAAGCTGCGGGGCATACCATGGTTCCACATCGACAATCGATACCACGGTATACGTCATGACCAGCACAATGGAAATGCCGGTCGCGGCGGCTCCGATGCCCACTCCCCATACGCCCGCGAACCGGGTCTTCTGGCGTGACCAGACCTCGTAGCCCGCCAACATCGTCATGACGAGCGCGACGCCCAGAATCAGCCATGGCGAGGACGAGTCGAACACGTACTTGAGGATCAGCCCGACCAACAACAACTGCGCCGTCGCCCGCGCGGCGGCCACAATGAGCGAGCGGCCCACGCCCAGATTGAGCAGCAGAGAGAGCCCCGCATTGATCAACACCA
>JAJUGH010000111.1 GCA_029268265.1 Alcaligenaceae bacterium
AAACTGAGCTCTTCCGCAGCGTCCGCCAGCGAGATTTCACCCGTCAGGACGACCGCCGCCTGGCCCAGCATCGTTCCCACCTGCGCGCCTGCCTGCCCGTTCGCCTGGGGCATGCCTTGCGAATTCAATGCAGTGGAAAGATGTCCGGCGTCGAAGGAAATCATGTGGTTGGCCCGGGCCCCGATTATCGTCGTGCTCTGTAGTAACAGAAGGACCCGGTTTGGTTCCATTCCGAGTCCATGGAGACTTGCCGCAGCATGCGGACGCCTGGAACCAAACCCGCAAGCTGGTTACCCATCACGCATCGAGGCCGCAGCACGCCCCTATGCCAAGGAGAACCAGCCATGTCGTTCGAACTGCAGAATTTCCGTTCCTTAGGTACCGGCTCCATCGGTCTGGACCGCGAGGTCACGCTGAGCCAGGATGGAAACGGGCAGACATCCCTTCACCAGGGCGAATCGCGGCTGTCATCACGACTCAAGGGTTGGTTCAATGGCCTGGGCGGGGGCAACCCCGTCGATACGTCGCAGCGCCGCGAACTGCGCCTCGGCACCAAACAGGCCTTCATCAATGCGCTGGCACGATCCGAAGGCGGAACCGTCGCCGTACGAGCCCTGAAGGCGGCGGGCCTCCCGGACGACTGGGCCGTCAACGACAGGCCGCTCACTTCGCGCACGATCAGCAAGGTGCTGGAAAAGGCGCAATCGTTCAGGGCCGTCGCGGTGAAGGCGAACGAAGCCTCGCTACACAGCCTGCTCTCGCGGTTCGATAAGGTCGAGCAACGCGACCTGCGTGCCGCCATCAGCGCCGCGGTGCGAAGCCACCCAGAGTTCGGCCAGACCACCATGAGCCGACAAACCCTGTCCGACGTAGTGAATCAAGCCAGCCGTCAGGTTCGCGCTACGCAAGAACGCCAGTGCGAGAGCCGATTCCCCGGTCTTACGGCACTGGCCAGGCGGCACAACGAAAGCGTCCCCGATGCGCCACAGCAGGTTCGACTGACACTGAACGCGCAAACGCTCGTCACGGATGTACGCTTCGATCTGGTGTCGCCGGGCTGGTCCGGAGGCACACACACCGAGGCCCTGGGCGCCCTGGACGCGTCCAGCGAGGTCCTGGGCAAGTCTGCGTGGAACCAGTCCGCCATGAAGGCGCTCGACAATGAGCTCTACGCCGTGTTCGAACGGCTCGCGGGCGCCAAGGGCAATATGCTCATGGAGGAGCTCGACCTGCGCACCGAACTGGCAAGGGTGGAATCAGAGCTCCGGGATGCGCAAACCATGCGCGACGCCCGTAAAGATCTGGGAATGGGCCGGGGCCTTGTCGAACAGGCGCAGCATGATGTGCAACGCCTCGAGAACGAGCGCATGGATCTGGGCAGGCGGCTGGCCCTGCTCGACGCCCTGCAGACCGACCTGGCACATCAGCAGGACCTCATCGGCAGCAAGATGACCTATCTGCAGGAGCTGCGGCAAAACGATCCTCTGTCCGAACGTGCCGTGGCACACAGCAACCTTATCTGGGCGCAGGCGGGCAACCACATCATCGACGTGCTGGCCCAGGCTATCGAAGAAGGGAACATCAACCTCGCGGGACAGGGCGGCGAAGGATTGGCCGAGCCCCTGCTGAATGCCGATGATCGGCTGACGACCCTTCGCGAAACCTGGAGCGATATCGTCGCCGATACCTATCGGGCGTACGAAGACACGGCACGGGAAAACAATTCCGTCGCGCCTCCCACCGGGAAGAAGACCGACCACCCTGTGGTGCAGGGCCGGGAAGGCCTCCTCACCCGGCTGCGCGAGGCTCTGGATGACGCGGGCGTATCCCAAAAGGACATCGACAGACTCACCGGCAAGAGCGCCCTTCAAAACGCATATCGCGAGGCATTGTCCACCTCGGAACTGTGGCAGCCCGTCTCTCGCAACATGGTGGTCATGCGCGATGGCGTGGTCAGCCAATACACGAGCAAGATCACTCCCGTTCAACACTGGAACGAAGGCTTCAAAGCTCGCTACACCGTGAACGGCCAGCTGCGCGGCGTTACAGCCGGTGAGGCCGACAATACTGTGCATGCCCGCAACCTGAAGGTCAGCGAATTGATTGGCGAACACGGGGAGCAGCTTGCCACGGTGGTGGGTCACGGCGTGCTCGACATGTGGAAGGTGGACGACCCCGATTTGCGCGAGCGTGCCAACACCCAGGGTGCACGCGAGGTTCTTGAACTGGCTATTGCCAGCAATCCCCGCCTGCAGCAGCGGCTGAATGAGGGTAGGCAAGCACAGCTCACGCATGTCAGCGTGAACCTGATTTCGCCCGACACGTTGCGCAGCACCTGGCTGTCCGGCAAGTTCAAGCCGGACTACATGGAAAAGGACTACACCGAGGCCCAGTTTCGCGCTTTCCAGGCGAATTCGGGCCCCAACGTCGCTCTGGGCGTTTACAACCCGGATACCAACCAGTTCCAGACGCGCAATCTGGACGTCAACGCCATCACCTTTTCATTCGGCATCAACAAGATCTCCACCACGAATCTGTCGAAGGTGATGTTGGGCGTGTGGAAGAACGTGCATGCCCACAACACCGAAAACATGATCAAGCTGGTGGGCGACCTGGGCCAGGGCAAACAGGGCTCTCAGGGTGCCCGCCCGGGAGGCTTTATCGGGCAGGTGTACGACAAATTGGATAACGCGGCGCTTCAGGCCCGGCGCGGGGGTAACGCCGATGATGCCCTGCGCCTGCAAGGCCTGCTCGACAAGCTGCAGGTGCAAACCGACATCGTGCGCAGCATGTTTACGCACGAGACCTTTGCCTCCGGCAACGGCGATACGGCCAAGATGGGACGTGAGATTCTCGCACTCCAGGCGCTCGCAGAACGGAGTCTTTCCACCTTGCACGACCTGGGCCTAAGCGGTGAAGACCTCATCGCAGCGACACTTTCAAAAGGCTGCAAGAGCGACAAAGACCGCGGCGGCGTGACCGACGTCGAACTGAAGTCCAAGCTCATTCTGCAGGACATGGGCGGGGACATGGCTCCGGACGAGCGCCTGGTGGGCGACGACCAGAGCCTCTACTACACCGTGGGTGTGAGTTCCGGTCAGATCGAGAACCAGCGCTGGAACACCGGCCTGGGTGGCAGCAAGGAAACCGGCCATCTGAAAGAACGGATCCCGGACCTTCAGGTCAGGGAGTTCCTTTCAGGTCTGGGCAAATTCGCGAAAGCTTAAACAACAGGAGTCCTCCAATGTCCCTCTCCAGTTTCCAGGCGCTCGTACGCGAGCTTGGCTTGCGGCTCGGCGCCCCGGCGATGCAAGCCGACGACAGCGGCTACCTCGCGCTGACCATCGACGACCTCGAGATCCATTTGCAGTACGAGCCCGAGGACGATGTGATCCTGATCTTTACCCGGCTGTCCGAAGTCGACGTGGACCGCGCGGCCGAAATCTACGGGATGCTCTTGCAGGCCAACCTGTTCTGGCAAGGCACGGCCGGCGCAACATTCAGCGTGGACGCGGATACGGGCCGTGTCTTTCTCGCGGATCGCCGTCATCGGGAAGGCATCGCCGCCGAGGCGCTCGATGGCTGGTTGGAAGCCTTCGTGAACGTCGCCTCGCATTGGCAGCAACGCCTGGCCGGCGCCAACGCCGGCGGCCCACTGGATGTCAATGATGAAAACGAGGAGCCCGCAGCGGCCCCCTTCACGCCACTGGACGGAATTCGCGCATAGCGGTCGGCTTTCAGCAACCTCTACAGAACAAGGAGAAACGAGATGGAAATTTCCGCAATGAGCATGAACGGCATCAACGCCGACCTGTCAGCCATGGATCTCGAAACCGCGCTCATGATGGTGCAGAGCCAGCGCGCCCAGCTTCTGGAAGACAATCTGCGCGAACAGCTCAAAAGCGTAAATGACCGCAATAATCAGATGGCGAAGCTGAATGAATCGATCAACACACTGAACGCCACGAATACCGACCTCAAGTCCGAAAACGTGGAGCTGACGGGAAAGATTGCGGAACTCAAGGACCTGCAGGATCGTCTGGCGGCCAGCAAACACCCCAAGGACGACGGCTGGTACGGCCTGTCATGGGGCCAGGGAGACGACAAGGATCTCTCGCACAAGACGCTCGAGCAGGTAAAGGACGCAGGCCTGACCATCCCTGCGGGAGACGATGCCCCCAGGGATATCGATGGAAACGGCACGATGGACGCGAAGGGTCGCGTCGTTCAGGGCTGGGTCGACGAACTTGCCGGCAAGATCAGCGCGCTTGAAGCCAAAGTGCAAGCCAACGAGAGAACCATCGCGAGCAACGAGCAGCTTGTGGCCGACCACAAGACGGAAGTCGATGCCCTGGGGAACACCCAACAAATGGAGATGCTGCGGCTGCAAAGTCTGACCAGCAAGCGCAACGAAGCCTTCGACACCATGACGAACTTCATCAAAAAGATGCAGGACAACCGCTCGGCCATCATCGGGAACATGCGTTGATTCCGGCGGCGTTTCGCATGGAACCGTAGCGCCTCAACCGTTACCTACCCTTCAAGATCAAGCAAGTTTCAACCAGCGGCGCCAGAACGCGCCCATAACGGGAGTCCCACCGTGTCAAGCATATCCCCAACCTCGAATGTCAGTATCGGCCCGATCGACCTCGCCAATCTGGATATTGAAACGGCGCTGATGCTGGTTCAGAGCAAGCGCACCGAACTGCTCGATGCGCAGCTGAAAGATCAGATCGCGGAAGTCCAGCAGCGCAATGCCATGACGGCCAAACTCAACGATATGCATAGCAAGCTCAACGCCATGAAGG
Source organism: Alcaligenaceae bacterium (assembly GCA_029268265.1). GTDB lineage: Bacteria > Pseudomonadota > Gammaproteobacteria > Burkholderiales > Burkholderiaceae_B > Yanghanlia. The sequence goes on from JAJUGH010000111.1 coordinate 4,809, forward strand.
CCACTTTCGAGCACGATGCAAAGGCGGGCGCCAAGCTGGAAGATACCCCCGAAAACCAGCAGCTGGCCAAAGACTTCGCCCAAACGGCGCTCGAACTTATGGGCAAGGCCGATCCCATCAAAGTCACCGATGTGACATACAACGACGACGGTTCGGTCAAGAGCTTCTCGCTCGCCAAGGATTGGCAGCCGGAAAAAAGCGGCATCGAGAAAATGCTGGGCGAAGTCAAGAGCCAGATCGACAGTGCCAGCAACAGCCAGCAAATGGACATGCTGCGCCTTCAGAGCCTGTCAAACAAACGCAACGAAGCCTTCGAAGTGATGACTAGCTTCGTGAAGAAGATGTCTGACAGCCGTGCTTCCATCATCGGAAACATGCGTTAACGCCATCCCGTCCACCGGAGAATCCCACATGTCAGATTTGCAAGCCGAAGAGCGCACCCGCGAAATCATGGAACGCGCCGATCAACTGGTACGTAACGCCCAGCAGTCACTGGAATCCTACGAGCAAAGCCTGCGCTCCATGGGGCTGGACCCACAGAAAGTGCAGGCCGTGCTCAACGCCCAACCCATGACCGACGCCCAGCGCGAAGAGGCGCAGGTCCAGTTCCGCAAGGATATGGAAGACATCGAACGCGAGGTTGAGCAGGAGGCCGCCTATCTGCGCCAGCGCGCAACCCCGCGCAGCGGCGCCCCGGCGCGTCGCCATCGGACCATGGTCTGAGTCGGAAGGCATCAGCACAAACAGTGGCATCGCACTTCGAGGAACGGCAATGACAGCGAACCCTGACACCGGCGGCATGACGGCGGAAGAATTTTCCGCCCTGTACGACACCGTGGTCGAGACGTTGAAAGACGGCGGCACGTTCGCCCAGATGAAAGGCGTGACCGACGACGAGTGCGAAGCGCTGTACAGCCTGGGCTATGGCATGTACGAGGAAGGCCGGTACACCGATGCGCTGAAGGTGCTGTCGTACCTGGTCACTCTGAACCATACGGAACATCGTTACCTGGTGGCGCTGGGGGCGACGGCGCAGGCTCTGGGCAAACATGAAGATGCCCTCAAGCAATACATGGCTGCCACCCTGCTCGATCCGCTGGAGCCGGCGCCCGTCTACCAAAGCGCACATTGCCTGATGGAGATGGGCCAGTACGGCGCCGCCGTGGAATCCTGCGATCTCGCAATCGGCATGTGCCAGGCGGACACCCATTCCATCCTGCTGGAGCGCGCAAAGGCCCTGCGCCTCATTGCGAGCGAACGTCTCGCCACGGAGAACAATAAATGATCCAGAACAACGGCATCCCTTCTTCGCTCAGCACGCCGATCACGCCGGGCGCGGATTCCGCAGCCTCTGACGTGCAAAACAGGCGGGATACCCCCATCCGGCAAATCAACGCCGATTTGCCGATGGGAGCCGATCCGGACAAAGCAACAGGCGACTCACGCTTGCCCCGGGATCTGCAGCGCCCCGACCTGGCCCCGCGCAACATGGACACCCACATTGCGGGTGCGATGAACGCGCTGAACCGACTGTCCGGCTCTGCGGAAGCCGACATTTTCGCCTTGATGGCGCTCTTTCAGGAAATCGCACAAGAACAGCGCAACGCCGCTCGTACAGAACGGATGGCGTCGATGGACGCGCAAATCAACGCGCTGCATAGCGCGGCCGACAAGATCAAAGAAGCGGCGGAAGCGCGCTTCAAAGGCGCGCTGGCCCAAGGCATCGCGCAGATCGTCGGTGGGGCTCTTTCCGTGGGATCGGGCGTGGTATCGGGCGTCGCGGGCTTCAAGAGCGCCTCGTCCACCCTCAGCGGTCACAAGGCCGGCCAGGCGGCGGTAAACAGCGCCCCGGAGGGCGCTTCCGGCAAGACACTGGCCCGGCTCTATGATCATGCGGCCGCGCCGGGTAACGCCGCCGCGGCACGCGCCGGCGCCGTCGCGCAGACAGCAGGTCCGGTTGGGCAAGGCCTTTCCGGCGTTGCCAACGCCGCCGGCAGCATGGTCCAGGCCGGCTACGAACGCGATGCCGCCGAGGCCGACGCAGACCGAGCCCGCCTGGAGGCCGATGCGAAAAAGCTCGAGGCCGGCACGCAAGAGGCAAACGAGATCATGCAGCAGATGATGCAAATCATGCAGGACGTCCGCGACAAACTGGGCGCCATCCAGCAGAGCCATTCCGAAACGGCCCGCGGCATCGCCCGCAATATCTGATCAGGCGAGGAGAAGCGAGATGGAGATCCGTTCTTCGATACCGTCCATGCCGCTGCGCCAGGATTCTGCTGCGGGCGCCGATGCACCCATCACGGAGCGTCGGGCCGCGGGCGAAGTTCCCGCCGGGACAGTCGCATCCCGGCAGGCGGACGGTCCTCAGGCGCATCAGGTCGAACGTCAGAATGATGGCGTCATCAACCGTCATGGGAAACCCGCCATCGCGCCGCCCCGGCGCGAATTCTCGGCGGCCGAGATGATCGATCTACTGCGCAATCTGCAATCCAAAACCCAGGAATCCCAGATCCGCAGCGCCAAGGAAGAAATCGAGCGCAATCGCATCGAACAGCAGCAAACGAATGACCGGCAGCTGGCGAAGATCGACGAGTGGATAGAGAAAAGCAAGGCAGCGGAAAAATCCGGGATCCTGGGCAAGATCTTCGGTTGGCTGGGCACCATTGCTGCCGTCCTGGCCGCCGCGGTCCTCACGGTGGCGGCCGTTGCCACCACCGCCGTCACGGCGGGAGCCGCAGGACCGGTCATGTGCGTGATGGCAGGCATCGCGATCACCAGCGCCACGCTCATGCTGGCCAATCAGATTTCGTCCGAATGCGGCGGGCCGGAAATCAGCATCAGCAACGCCATCATGCAGGCGGTGAAGGCCCTGCTTGTCGGTTTCGGCGTAGACAACGAGCTTGCGGAACGCATCGGTAACACCGTGGCCGGCGCCAGCATGCTGCTGACCGGCGCCATCGTCGTCGAACCGTCAGTACTGGGCAAGATGGGCAGCGCCATCGCGCTGATGTCCGGAGCTGACGAACAAGTCGCGGGCCAGATCGGCATGGGCCTGGGCCTGGCGGCCACTATCGTGATCGGCGTGGCGATGGCGGTGGTCACCTTCGGCGCCGGGGCGGCCGGAGCGGTCGGCAATGCAGCCGGCAACATCTCCGCGCAATCCGCCAAGACCATCGCCAACCTGGCGCGCGATGCATCCACCATCGCCAGCGCGGCGGCGTCCATCACGCAAGGCGTCGGCGGCATTGCCACGGGTGCCGAAACCATAGACAAGGCCAAGGCGCAAAAAGAGGCAGACGAAGTTCTCGCCGCCAAGAAACTGCTGGAAGCACTGATGATCAAGCTTCAGGCGGCCATGGACGAAGAACGCGAGAAGCTCAAGGAAGTGATGCAGGCCATTGATGAGTCCATGCGGGTGGTCAGCCAGATGATCAACGCCGCAAGCGAGAACATGAGCCAGATCACCAGCAATATCGGCAAGCGGGCCATGGTCTGAGGCGGCCGCAAGCATCAAAGGAGATAACCTTGACCAAGCATATCGAAGAGACGGCCCGCTCTGAATTTGGCCAGCGGCTGTATGACGGCCTGGCGGCATTACCGGGCAGCAGCCGGCTCAGTGCCGAACAGCTGGAAGTGATCTACGCATTGGCATACACCCACACCAC
>JAJUGH010000112.1 GCA_029268265.1 Alcaligenaceae bacterium
GGCCGGCCAGAATGATGGGGCGCCTTGCGTTTCGAAGGGCTTGCACCACCTTCTGCCCTGCATCTGCATCGAGGCACAGCGACTCCGGCCCGTAGTCAGACGAGGCGGGCAGCGTGGCGCCATCCGCCCAGGCTTCCAGGATATCCGTCGGTAGGCTGAGGAGCACCGGACCCGGACGGCCCGACCTGGCAATACGGCAGGCCCGCGCAAGGTCCGTGGCCACATCGCGCGGATCGTTGATGGCCCACGCCTGCTTGACCACTGGACGCGCCATGGCCACCTGGTCCATCTCCTGGAAGGCACCCCAGCCCGACTGGTTCAGTGGCGCGTGTCCAGAAAGAAGAATGACCGGCGATTCGGACATGTAGGCCGTATAAAGCGCCGACACCGCGTTGGCATGTCCGGGCCCGCCCGTCACGAGGGCAACGCCTACGCCACCAGTGAGCTGGGCCCAGGAATCGGCCATATGGACGGCCGCTGCTTCATGCCGCGTATGGATGAGCCGGATATCGGTGTCGAGCAAAGCGTCGTAGACGCACATGACGTGGTTGCCCGATACGCTGAAGACGTGGGTTACTCCAGCGTCTTGCAAGGCGCGAGCGAGCAGGCCCGCCCCCTTCATGCGGATGCCGCCAACGGATCTTCTGCCGTGAGCAGCGACTCGCCGGGGCGTACCCGCGTGAACCGTACGGGCTCGCGTTCCAGCTGGATGCCGCCATTCTTGAGGCGCGCCACCGAAAACCAGGAGTTTTCGACATCGCGAACTTCCGGGAAGTCGCTACGGAAGTGAGCCCCACGGGAGTCTTCGCGGCTCAGTGCAGCGGCGATGATGGCTCGGCTGACCTGTATGAGGCTGTCCAGGTTCAGCCAATCATGCCAGGTGAGGTTGAAGGCGCGGTCCGCCTGGGGCACGCCCATGCCGTTGAGTTCGGCGGCGATTGCCTCCACTTCCGCCGCGGCGCGCCGCAAGCCCGCTACGTCGCGCACGATGCCGGCGTCGTTCCACATGCATTCGGCCAGCTTGTCGCGCAGGGCCTGAATATTTCCCGCAGGCAGCGAGAAAGGCCGTTCAGTGGCGGCAATGGCGGCGGCGATACGCCCGGTGTCCAGTTCCTGGAACGTGCGGCCGGCCGCCCATCTTGCCATCGTGTCGCCCGCGATGCCTCCAAAGACGGTGGAGTTGGCGACGCCATTGCCGCCCAGCCGGTTGGCGCCATGTACGCCGCCGGTGTCTTCTCCGGCGGCAAACAGGCCGGGAAGCTCGGTGGTGCAGTCGGGATTGAAGATGACGCCGCCCATCATGTAGTGAGCGGTTGGCACCACTTCCACCAGGCCGCCCGCCAGATCGAAGCCGCAGTCGGCACAGCGTTCGACCATGCCTTTGAACTGCTTGCGTACCTTATCGGCACCCAGGTGGTGCATCTGGATGTAGACGCCGCCATTGGGGGTGGTGCGGCCCGCACGCATTTCGGCAAAGATCCCGCGTGAGACCACGTCGCGCGTCGCCCGCTCGCCGCGCGGATCAACGTTGTGCATGAAGCGTTCGTGGTCGCCATTAAGGAGATAACCACCCGCGCCGCGCAGGCCCTCTTCCAGCACGGTGCCCGTCATGCGGGTGTCCGGGCCGGCCAGAAGGCCGGTGGGGTGGAACTGCACCATTTCCATATCGCGCAGACCCAGGCCGGCGCGCAACGCCATGGCCAGTCCGTCGCAGCTCTTGTCGCCCGAAGGCGTGTGGAACTTGTACATGGTGGGGCCGCCGCCCGTGGCGAGCAGTACGGCCTTGGCGCGCACGACCCGATATCGGCCGGTACGTACGTCAACCATGAGCACGCCTGCAATGGCGTCGCCCTCGGGAGTCGGAATGAGTTCGATGGCGCGGTGTTCTTCCAGGCGGCGGATGTTGCGGGCCCATACCTGTTCGGCAAGCCGATTGATGATCTCGATGCCGGTGAGGTCGCCCTTGTGCACCGTACGGTCGAAAGTCTGGCCGGCAAACGCCTTCTGATGCACCGTGCCGTCGGGGTTGCGGTCAAAGAAGCAGCCCAGTTCGTTTTCCAGTTCATGGATGCGTTCGATGGCGGAGTTCACCAGTGTCCAGGCCAGTTCCTGGTTGGGGAGCCACTTGCCGCCTTCGATGGTGTCCATGAAATGCCGTTCGGCTGAATCGCCGGGGGCAAGCGCCACGTTGTATCCCCCTTGCACCATACGGGTACAGCCGCATTTGCCCAGCAGCCCCTTGACGGCGACGGTGATGTCCAGGCTCGGATCGGCGTCATGCGCATGCAACGCCGCGAACAGGCCGGCGCCTCCGGAACCGAGGATCAGGATGTCGGTGGAGACGGTGTCATATTCATGCATGTTCAAGCCACTCCAAGCGAAGCCAGCACACTGGCCCGGTTGTTCATCACTTCCTGGCCCACCGTGTCATAAAGCGAGCCGCCATGGCTGTCCATGCCGACCAGCAGCGGTCCGAAGTCTCGAATGCGGAATCGCCAGAGGGATTCGGGATTCAAGTCGTCCAGGTCGACGTCTTCGATCTGCTCGATCCAGGTGGTTTCGAGCGCTGCCGTTCCGCCCACAATGGCCAGGTAGGCGCCGCCCAATTCCTGGAAGGCCTTGCTGGATCCTTCGTGCATGCCGCCCTTGCCGATAATGAAACGTACCCCGCACTGGGTCATGAGCTGGCGGGTGAAACGTTCCATGCGCGAAGACGTGGTGGTCCCGATACAGACCGGCTGGTATCCCGCGGGAAACTCCTCGGATACCGGAACCTTACGCACGTTGGGAGCTGTATGGATGACGGCATGGCCATTCAGGTCGAAACGCGTGCTGCGCCCTTTGTCGAACAAGGCAATGTAGCTGGCGTCGCGGATTCCGAAGAGGGTTTTTTGCAGCGTGACCGTGTCGCCGACGCGAAGCTGGCGTACCTGCTCTTCGGTGACCGGCATGGTGAGGTCGTAGTGAGCCATCGTCGCCTCCTGGTCAGAAGCCGTATTCGATGCGGCCATCATGCAGGCTGGCGCGGGCGCGCCGCGCCGAATGACACTGCATGTTGACGGCAACGGGATTCATGGTGATGTGGGTGGCCGCCAGTTCGACGTGTACGGCGAAAGCGGTCGCGTCGCCCCCGAGGCCTTGCGGACCAACCCCGAGCTTGTTCACGGCTTCGGACAGTTCACGTTCGAGTTCGGCGCCCAGCGGATCGGAACACACGCTGCCTAGCGGCCGCGTGGCCGCCTTCTTGGCCAAATGCACACAGACATCCGAAGTACCCCCCAGGCCGACACCCACAATGGTGGGCGGGCATGTCTTGCCTCCGGCATCAATGACGCAATCCACCACGAAGCGCTTTACGGCAGCAATGCCTTCGGCCGGCACCGGCATGCGCAAGAATGAGTTGTTCTCCGAGCCGCTGCCCTTGGGGATCATCTCAATCTCAAAGGTGTCGGCGTTCTCCACGAAGTCCACGTGGATCACGGGCACTCCTGGCCCACAGGAGGTGTGGTTGTTCTTGCGACTGATGGGATGCACCACGCTGGAGCGCAGGGGGTGCTCACGAGTCGCGCGTTCGCAGCCCGTACGAATGGCTTGCTTGAGTGCCCAGCCGTCCACGGCGTAATCCCGGCCGATGAACACGTTGTAGATGGGAATGCCGGTGTCCTGGCAGAGCAGGTTGTCGTTCTCTTCAGCCACCTTGATGTTGGTGACCATGGTGCCGAGGATATTGCGCGCCCGTTCCGAGGTCTCCATGCCTTGCAGCCGGCCGAAACCTTCCTTGATGTCATCCGGCAGGTGCTTGAGGGCCCTGATGTACAGTTCGCGAGCGGCGTCCTCGACGTGTTGGTAGTCTACGGTTTTCATGGCTCAACCCAGAGTCAGAGTAGCGTTCAGGAACACGAGTGAACAGGCCAGTGCGACGGCGCCGCCTGTGGCGATCCAGCCGCGACGCAGGCCGCGCCACGGTCCGAATTCGATCAGCAAGAGCCGCAATCCGCCCAGAGCATGGGTGGCCAGTAGCAGTACGAGCGCCCATTCCCCAAACAGGAATATCGGATGCTCGTACCAGCTCAGTGCCTCGTCCAGGGCCATTTCTCCCTGCAGGGCCAGGCCAAGCGTCCAGAAGTGGATGGGCAGAAAGAGAGTGAGCAGCAGGCCGGAAACTCGGTGGATGAAGAAGGCCCACCAGCTCGCGTGACGGCGGCTGCGCATGTCGTTCCTTTTCATGCCAGGCTCCCGAAGGTGACTGCCCATACCGCACGCAGGCCGAGCACGAGAAGCAGCAGCCCAATGGCATTGCCCGTCAGTGCCGCGGCGCCAGACGAAAAGCGCAGCCACTCCACGAACGTGTTGCGTACGCCGATGGAGGCGTGCACCGAAACCAGCACAACGAAGGCGCCATAAAACAGGGCCCAGATCACGCTGCCCTGGGTGCGGCCCAGCACTTCGGCCGCGCTGAGCCCGCCGTTCATCGCGTAAACCATGACGGCGATATGAATCACGACGAACAGGGCCATGGCCATGGCCGTCATGCGCTGCCAATACCAGCGTCGCGCCGCCTTCACGACCTGGCCGCTCATGGCGCCACCTCTACATTCAGTTCGCCGCGCCTGGCCGCTTTTGCCGTAAGCCGCTTGAGCCCGGCGATGCTGGCAGTGGGCGTCAGCCCCTTCGGGCAACGCACCGTACAGGAGCCCTGCGTATGGCAGGAATGGCAGCCGGCGTCTCCGGCGACGGCAGCCAGGCGTCGGGCGCCATCGACATCGCGTTCATCGTTCACCAATGTCCACGCGCGGTTTAGCGCCGCCGGGCCCAGGAACTCGGGCCGCCAGCTCACGACATCGCATGAGGAATAGCACACGGCGCAGCCGATGCATTCGATGCCGGCATCCGCCTCCTTGCGGCCAGGGGACTCTGGCGCGATCTGCTCCATGGGCTCGTGCCGAGTGTGTTCGCCGACGAATCGACCTCGGGCGGCAAGAATCTTTCCGAAGAAGGCATCCATGTCGGCCACCAGATCCTTGATGACGGGCAGGTTCGACAAAGGAGCCAATTGCAGGCGATTTCCGGAGGACACCTTCGATACATGAGTGCGGCATGTCCAGCGCGCGACGCCGTTGACCTGCATTGCGCACGATCCGCACATCCCGACTCGGCAGGCGTAGCGATAAGCCAGCGACGGATCCAGGTTCTTCTGGATATGTGTCACGACATCCAGCACCGTCTGGTTGGCGCGACGGGGCACCTCGAACGTCTGGTAGTCGCCGTGCTCGCCGCCGCGCCAGACTTCAACATGCAAGGTGGAAGGAGTAGCCGACATGATGTTCTGCCCGCAGGTATGGAAATAATCCAATCTTGCAGCACGGCTTGACCAAAGTAAAACTATTATTTATGTTGATGAGACCAAGATTAATTTATGGCAATAATGGGGACCATTCGTCAGTTTCGGACCGTGCTGGCCGCCGCGCGCCTGGGTAGCTTCGCAGAAGCAGGGCGGCAAATCGGTCTGACCCAGGCCGCCGTGAGTCTGCAGGTCAAGAATCTGGAAGAAGAGCTGGGGGTGAAGCTGTTCGAGCGGGGCGCCCATGCCTTTGCCATCACGCCGGAAGGTCGTAGCGTGCTGCCCAGGCTGAAGCGACTGGTGGACGATTACGACGCCATTCGATCCCAAGCGGACGGCACCGTGCGCGGCACCTTGCATGTCGGGGCGCTGGTATCTGCCCTCATGGGGGCTTTCGGCGGGGCGCTGGCGCAGCTGCGCAAGGAGTATCCGGGGCTGGACCTGCGGCTACTCGCCGGGCAATCCGCTCAGTTTGCGCAAATGGTGGCGAAGGGCGAGCTGGACGCCGCGGTGGTGACGGAGCCGCCATACGGCGTGCCCACCGGGCTCAGGTGGACGCCGTTCTACGACGAACCCCTGGTTCTGATTGCGCCAGCCGAATTGGCCCGCAAACCAGTAAGTGAACTGCTCCTGGAGGAGCCTTTTCTTCACTTCGATCGCAGCCTCTGGACCGGGCGGCTGGTCGTCTACGCGCTGGAAAGGCTGGGTGTGCAGCCCACTATCGCGCTGGAACTCAACTCCGTGGAAGCCATTGCGCAACTGGTGAGGCAACGCTACGGCGTTGCCATCGTGCCGCATTTGGCAAACGCCGAGTGGGCGGATCAACAGTTGGTCGTGAAACCGCTGCCTGGCCCGCCGGTGTTGCGCACGGTCGGCATGCTGGAGCGCGAGAACCACGGCAAGAAGCAGGTCACCCAGGCATTGGAAGCGTGGTTCTCGCAGCCGCAGCGCGAGCTTTGAGGGCGCCGCTTACTGCGGCGTCAATCCGGCGGCCTGCACGACTTGCGCCCATTTCTTGCGGTTGTCATGCACGATCTGCCTGAACTCTCCCGGCGTGTTGAGCCGGATCGTGTTGCCGGTCGAGACGAAGCGGTCGGCAACGTCAGGTTGCTGCAGTGCTTTCGCCACTACCTGGTTGATCCGTTCCACCAGGTCCTCGTCCATCCCTGCGGGTCCGAAGAGGCCGAACCAGATGAAGCTGTCGAATCCGGGAATGGCGGTTTCGGCGATGGCAGGCACGTCTTTTACGACTTCCACCCGTTCGGCCGTTGAGACACCCAGCAGGCGAACGGTGCCGGCCTGGTACTGCCCCAATACCGTCTGCACCTGGTTGAAGATGCAGCAAGTCTCGCCTTTCACGACCGACTGCAGCGCTTCCGGGCCGCCCTTGTAGGGCACGTGCACCATCTTCAGGCCGGCCTTCGCGTTGAATTCTTCGAAGGCCAGCTGGGTCCCGGTGCCGATCCCCGTCGAGGCGAAATAGTATTTGTCGGGGTTGGCTTTCACTTCCGTGATGAATTCCTCGACCGTATTCACGTCGATGACATCAGGGTTGATGGTCAGCACGTTTGAGACATCCACCAGAGGCGCGATCGGCGTGAAATCGGCCTCGACGTCGAACGGCAGTTCCTTATAGATGGCCGGGTTGATCCCGTGGGTGGCGGCCGTGCCCAGCAGCAGCGTGTAGCCGTCCGCTGCCGCGCGCGCTACCGCCGAAGAGGCCAGGTTGCCACCGGCTCCGGAGCGGTAATCGATGATGACCGGAACTCCCAGCTCTTTTTCCAGCGGCCCCTGTATACCGCGGGCGATCACATCCACGCCAGAGCCGGCCGGAAATCCCATGAGGATGGTGACGGGCCTCTCTGGCCACGTGGCCGCCAGGCCGGTGGTGGCCGTCAGGGCGAGCGCCGCGCCCGCGGCGTAGCGACGAAGTTTCGAGAGAAAGGGGGTGGCGGGTTTGCCGGAGGTGGGTGACATGCTCGGGACTGGTGATGTTAACGAAGCCGATACCTTATCCACCATGGCTTTGAAAGGCGACGACATGTTGGCTGTTTGGTTATTACTTGCCGTCATGAGGGCCGCCGTGTTCACTGGGCTGGCTTTTTCAGGCGCGGTGGACGATACTGGGGAAGTGTTTGTTTTACAAGGATTTTCCCGAAAGTGACCGCATCCGTCAGCCACGGGTATGAAACGCGCATGCAACGCGTCAGCATCCCCGGGGGTGAAGAGCTCATCATCCGATCGTTGAGCGACCGCCAGCAGTACTACGATCCCACCGGAGCCGCCGCACGGCTCGGCATTTGTTCCGCTTCCTGGCCATTGTTCGGCCTGCTGTGGCCATCCAGCATCCACATGGCCGAACGTTTGATTCAACGCCCAGTTCATGACGACGAACGCATCGTCGAGATTGGTTGCGGCCTCGCGCTTCCTACTCTGGTGGGCCGCAGGCGCGGTGCACGAATCACAGCCAGCGACCGCCATCCCCTGGCGCGTACTTTCCTGGAAGACAATGCGCGCTTGAACGGCGTCGACCTCATCAAATATCGGCATGGGCAGTGGGGCGCCCCGCGGGACATCTGCGTTCGCGACTCCGGAGCGGAACCCCTGTCAGACCGCTACAACCTGATTCTGGGAAGCGACCTGCTTTACGACCGGGATGCGCCCGCATTGCTTGCGGACTTCATCGACGACCATGCTGCCGACGAGGCAGAGGTGTGGATAATCGATCCGGATCGCGGACACCGGCCGGCCTTCGCGCGACACATGGCCGGCTATGGCTTCCAGCTCGAAAGCCAGGATCGCATTGAATCGGCCGGCTCGCAAGCGGTGGACGCCTATAAGGGCCGGCTGCTGCAGTTCCGCCGGGTATAGGCATCAGTCAGTCGCGGGTGGAGCCGCCCGGAAGCACGACGGCCACCGAGGGAACGGGGGTTGCTGCCACGAGCGTCGATTCAAAGCGCTCATTCAATTTGCTGGAGGCTCCCCATGGACAACGTTCTCTCGCGACGCGATTTTCTTGCCGCCACCACCGCAGCCGGCACCTTGGGTGCCTTGACGATAGGCAATACGGCCTTCGCCCAGGCGGCAAA
>JAJUGH010000113.1 GCA_029268265.1 Alcaligenaceae bacterium
CTGGCCGATTCGAGATCGGCCGCCGCGCCACCCACGATGAAAGTGAGCGTACCGGCTACTGCGCCCCCCGTGCCGCCGGACACCGGAGCGTCTATCATGCGCAAGCCTCGCTCGCGCGCAGCGGCGGCCACTTTACGGGCGGATTCGGGTGCAATGGTGCTGCAGTCGATCACCAGCGTATTGGCAGCAATACGCGTCAATAGACCAGCTTCGCCCAGGTAAAGACCCTCGACATGCCGGCTGGCCGGCAGCATGGAAATCACGACGTCCGCCCCTTCGACGCATTGCTCTGCGCTCTCCGCGCGGCTCGCGCCCGCGCTCTCGAGCGACTGCACTGCGGCTTCGACAAGGTCGAACACCTTGAGGGTGTATCCGGCCTTCAACAGATTCTTCGCCATCGGGGCGCCCATGTTGCCCAGGCCAATAAAGGCGACTTGCGTCATTGTCTCTCTCCGTTGTTGTGTTATGTGCTCTTATTGGATTTCACCGCCCAAGGTCATGCAGCGGATGCTCGTCGCCGGGCGGCCATGGGGGCTGGAAGAATCGCTCGACCCACTCGGCGTTCGCCTCAGCCAGTGTGGAAGGATTCCAGCGTGGATTTCTATCCTTGTCGATAAGCAGCGCGCGTATGCCTTCCCGAAGGTCGCCTTCAGCGCCACAGTGCAGGGACGCAATGTATTCCTGACGGAAGACGTCTGCCAACGACAGCAGGCGTGCCCGGTCCAGCAGTGTGAACGAGAGCCTGGCCGAGCCAGGCGACCCGGCGTTAAACGTGGCGGCCGCCTTCTGCAGCCATGGGTCTTCGTGCTGGACAAAAGCGGCAACATTGGCACACACGGCATCAAAATCGTGGCCATCGCAAGCGCGACGGATTTCGCCGTAGTGGCGTTCGAGCGGGCCCGGCGCGTCCAGCGGCATCGCCATGGACTGCAGCAGTTGGTCAAGCGCGACGGCGTTGTCTTGTGCGTTGTCGTGCCAGGCGGTCTCGCGCACGCGGTCCAGCAGTTCCGGCCAACGCGCAGATTCCAGCGCGTGGTCGGCAAGGCCCAGGAACAGGCAGTCCGACGCGCCCAGTTGAGCCCCGGTAAGCGCGAGAAAACGACCGGTGCCACCGGGCAGGCGGGACAGCATCCAGGTGCCGGCCACATCGGGAAACAGACCGATCGTGATTTCCGGCATGGCCCAACGGGTGGTGTCGCTCACCACGCGATGGCTGGCGCCCATCATGAGGCCGACTCCGCCACCCATTACGATGCCGCTGCCCCAACAAAGCACGGGTTTCGGGTAGTCATGAATCAGGTAATCGAGACGGTATTCGATGTCGAAGAAACGCCGGGTGTAAGGATTGTTCCAGGCCTGGCCCGATTCATTCTTGAGAATCGACTCGTAAATGCCATGAAGGTCACCACCGGCGCAGAACGCTTTTTCGCCCGCGCCGGTTAGTACGACGAACGCGATGGACGGATCATGAGCCCACGCGCTCAGCTTATCCAGCAGCTGCTCGCACATGGGCAGGGTGAGGCCGTTCAACGTGCGCGGGCTATTAAGCGTGGCCACGCCCACCTGCAATCGGCCGGTGGTCAGGACCTCGAACACGACGGCATCCGCATCCTTCATCATCTTATGTCGACTCCCTTCTCAAGGATTTGGCGCGCAATGATTACGCGCATGATTTCATTGGTGCCTTCCAGAATCTGGTGGACACGCGTGTCGCGCACCAGCCGCTCCAGCGGATAGTCTTTCAGGTATCCGTACCCCCCATGCAGCTGTTGCGCATCGAGGCAGGCCTGGAAACCGAGATCGGTGGCCAGACGCTTCGCCATCGCGCAATATACGCTGGCCTGCGGATTTCCGGAATCGAGCATGTGCGCAGCCAGCCGGACCATCTGCCGCGACGCGACAATATGGGTCAGCATGTCGGCCAGCTTGAACTGCAAGGCCTGGAAGGCGGCCAGCGGCTGCGAGAACTGCTTGCGTTCCTGCATGTACTGGCGCGCGGTGTCATAGGCGCCCTGCGCGGCTCCCACGGAGCACGCGGCGATATTGATACGCCCGCCGTCAAGCCCCTTCATGGCGAAAACGAAACCCTGGCCCTCTTCGCCCAACAAGTTTTCGGCCGGGACTTCGACATTCTCGAAGGTGATGGGCCGGGTGGACTGGCTGTTCCAGCCCATTTTCTCTTCCTTGCGGCCGTAGGTGATGCCCGGGGTATCGGCAGGGACGGCAAACGCCGATACCCCGCGAGGGCCGGCTTCGCCCGTGCGCGCCATCACGACGAGCAGGTCGGTATCCCCTCCCCCCGAGATGAAGGCCTTCGAACCGTTGATGACGTAGTGGCCGCCCTGGCGTTGCGCGCGGGTCTGAAGGGAACCGGCGTCCGAACCCGCGCCCGGCTCGGTAAGGCAATAGGAAGCGAGCTTATCGCCGGTGGCCAGTGCCTCGCCCCACTGCGCGCGCAGAGTGTCGCTACCCCAGGTGCCGACCATCCAGGTTGCCATGTTGTGGATGGTCAGGAACGCCGTGGTCGACGGATCATAGGCGGCCATTTCCTCGAATACCAGCGTGGCATCCAGCCTTGGCAGCCCCAGACCTCCGATCGACTCCGGCGCGTACATCGCGCAGAAGCCCAGCTCACCGGCACGGCGAAAGGTCTCTTTGGGGAAGATCGATTCGGCGTCCCAGCGCGCGGCGTTGGGAGCCAGTTCGCCCACGGCGAATTCACGGGCGGCATCGGCGAATGCCTGCTGCTCGTCGGTCAGACGGAAGTCCATGTCTTGTCTCCTGGCTAGGTCTTCTTTTGAGCGAAACCTTAGCATGGCGGCGCGCCCGCCGGTGTCATGTTCCTGACAAAGTCCCCGGGCGATGGGGGCTGGCCTTACGAGCGCGCGAGCCGGCAACGCGTTCGCGATGCTGGGCGCGTCGGCGCCGGGACTCCATGGGGTCGAACACCAGGGGACGATAGATTTCCACCCGGTCATCCGGTTGAAGCACTTCGGTGAGGGAACAGGCACGCCCATAGATGCCCACCGGAGGCATGCCGGCAGCCCATTGCGGGAACGCCTTCAGGACATCGCTGACGCGGATGGCGTCCGCCACCGTGGAACCTTGCGGAAGCTCCAGCTCGCGGCGCCACGTGCCCTCCGCAGCTGCATGAATCACTTCGATACGGAGCACGCTGCGCTCATTCTCCATACATCTGCTGCGCGCGCTGGGTGAAGGAGTCGATGAAGCTGGTGGCCACACGATTGAAGATGGGGCCCACCACCGCTTCGAGCGTACGACTTGAAAAAGCGTACTGTAATGTAAACATCACCTTGCAGGCGTCTTCGGCCAACTCATTGAATTGCCACCTTCCGGTAAGTTCGGAAAATGGACCGTCGATGAGATGTATGGTGATGAGCCTGGGATATTCGTGGTCGTTGCGGGTGGTGAAGGTCTGCTTCAGACCCGCAATGCTGATGGTGACCGACGCTTCCATTCCTTTTTCGTCGTGTCGATGCACCTGTGTGCCGCCACACCAGGGCATGAATTCCGGATAGCGAGCGACGTCCGCCACGAGATCGAACATCTGCTTGCTACTGTAGGGTACGAGAACTGAGCGCTGTACAGTGTGCATCGATACGGCTTAATGGATAGAATGGAATGTTCTGATTTTACCGTCTGCAAGAAACCACGTTCATGAGCATCGTTGAGAACCGCAAAGCCAGGCACGACTATTTCATTGAAGAACGGTTCGAAGCCGGGCTCGTGCTTGAGGGATGGGAAGTCAAGGCCATCCGTGCGGGTCACGTGCAGCTGCAGGAAGCCTATATCATCGTGCGCAATGGTGAGATCTTCATCATTGGCATGCATGTCAGCCCCCTGCCCACCGCTTCCACCCATATTCGCCCCGAGGCGACCCGAACCCGCAAGCTGCTGCTTCATGCGGAAGAGATCAAGAAGCTCATCGGGAAGACCGAACAGCGTGGATACACGCTCGTGCCTCTGAACCTGCATTACCGCAATGGCCGAATCAAACTCGACTTCGGTCTGGGTCGCGGCAAGAAGCAGCACGATAAACGTGACGCCGCCCGCGACAAAGACTGGGCCAGGGAAAAAGAGCGAATCATGAAGCACGACACCCGCGCCAAGCAACGCGATTGAACTGCAGCAAGTCGTGGGCCACGCAGACCGGCCGGCGACTATACCACCCTGGATGAAGGCGCCCCGCCGGGTGCCAAAAAAATGGCGGCTTGGTGAGAGCCGCCATTTTGCGTTTACTGCCGGGTCAGCGTGGCATTACGCCTGTGCGAGCCGCTGCCAGGTGTCGACCACCGTATCCGGGTTGAGCGACATCGACAGAATGCCCTGATCGCGCAGCCACAGAGCCAGATCGAGGTGATCGCTGGGGCCCTGACCGCAGATACCGACGTATTTGCCGGCCTTCAGGCAAGCCTGAATGGCGCGGTTCAGCATGAACTGCACGGCCTCGTCTCGTTCGTCGAAGTCTGCCGCAAGCAGCTCCATGCCCGAATCGCGATCCAGACCCAGCGTCAGCTGCGTCATATCGTTGGAACCGATCGAGAAGCCATCGAAATATTCGAGGAACTGTTCGGCCAGAATGGCGTTGGACGGCACTTCGCACATCATGATGATGCGCAAGCCGTTTTCGCCCCGGACCAGGCCGTTGCGAGCCAACAGCTCGATGACCCGGCGCGCCTGATCGACGGTGCGCACGAACGGCACCATGATCTCCACGTTAGTGAGGCCCATTTCGTCGCGCACCTTCTTGAGCGCTTCGCATTCCATACGGAAGCATTCGGCGAACTCTTCGGCGATGTAACGCGATGCTCCGCGGAAGCCGAGCATGGGATTTTCTTCTTCCGGCTCGTAGCGGGAACCGCCCATGAGCTTGCGGTATTCGTTCGACTTGAAGTCGGACAGACGCACGATGACGGGCTTGGGATAGAACGCCGCTCCCAGGGTGGCCACGCCTTCGGCCAGTTTTTCCACGAAGAAGGCGCGCGGGCTGGCGTAGCCCCTTGCTGCCGATTCGACCGCGCTCTTCAGTTCGCTGTCGACGTTCGGATAATCGAGCACTGCCTTGGGGTGAACGGCAATATTGTTGTTGATGATGAATTCCAGCCGCGCAAGACCGATGCCGGCATTGGGAATCTGGGCGAAGTCGAAGGCAAGCTGAGGGTTGCCCACGTTCATCATCACCTTCAGGCCGATATCGGGCATTTCGCCCCAGCGGACCTCTTCGATTTCCGTCTCGATCAGACCATCGTAGATGCGGCCTTCGTCACCCTCGGCGCAGGAGACGGTCACTTCGCGGCCGTTTTCCAGCACGTCGGTCGCGTCAGCGCAACCCACAACAGCGGGAATGCCCAGCTCGCGCGCAATGATGGCGGCGTGGCAGGTACGGCCGCCGCGGTTGGTGACGATGGCGGAAGCCAGCTTCATGACCGGCTCCCAGTTGGGGTCGGTCATGTCCGTAACCAGGATGTCGCCGGCCTGAACCTTGTCCATTTCCGAGGCGTCCGCCACCACGCGCACCTTGCCGGCGCCGATTTTCTGGCCGATGGCGCGACCCGTGACCAGCACTTCGCCGGTGGCCTTCAGGCGGTAGCGTTCCTGGACGTCGTTGCTGCCCTGCTGCGACTTCACCGTCTCGGGGCGGGCCTGCAGGATGTAGATCTTGCCGTCGATACCGTCACGGCCCCACTCGATATCCATCGGGCGCCCGTAGTGCTTTTCAATGATGACGGCATAGCGCGCGAGTTCGATAACTTCGTCGTCGGTGAGCGAGTAGCGGTTGCGTTCGGAGACCGGGACGTCGACCGTGCGCACGGCGTGGCCGGTGCTGCGCTCGGGGTCGAACTCCATCTTGATCAGCTTGGAGCCGATGCGACGACTGATGATGGGGTATTTGTTCTGCTCGAGCGAAGGCTTGAAAACGTAGAATTCGTCAGGGTTGACGGCGCCCTGCACCACCGTTTCGCCCAGGCCGTAAGAAGAAGTGATGAACACCACGTCCTTGAAGCCGGATTCGGTGTCGATGGTGAACATGACGCCGGCGCTGCCTTTGTCTGAGCGCACCATGCGCTGCACCCCGGCCGACAAGGCGACGTCGGCGTGGGCATAGCCCTTGTGCACACGATACGAAATGGCGCGGTCATTGTAGAGCGAGGCAAATACGTGGCGGATTTTCTCGAGCACCTCATCGATGCCCACCACGTTCAGATAGGTTTCCTGCTGGCCCGCGAACGAGGCATCAGGAAGGTCTTCGGCGGTAGCGGAGGAACGCACGGCGAAGGAGCCCTGGCCATCGGCATCGAGCTCTGCAAATGCACGGCGGATTTCCTGTTCGAATTCGGCGGGGAACGGCGTGTCGATGATCCACTGGCGAATTTCCGCGCCACCCGCGGCCAATTCACGAACGTCTTCGGGGTCAAGGGTCTTGAGCCGATCGGCGATGCGCTGATCGAGCCCCGTGGCGCGGAGGAAATCGCGGAATGCCTGTGCGGTGGTTGCAAACCCGCCGGGCACCCGGACGCCTGCTCCGGACAACTGGCTGATCATTTCGCCCAGCGAGGCATTCTTGCCGCCGACTGAGTCGACGTCGGTCATGCGCAGCTGTTCGAAAGAAACGACGTAAGACATGAAGTCACCTGTAAATGAAAAGAAAGCGTGTTTGCTCAATGAACCGACGCTGCGCAGCCACGCTGCAGCCCTTGGTACACTGAGCAAACCCGCCTTTTGACGCCAAGCCGAGGCGTTAGTGGTAACCTTGCCGGATTGTACCGTTTTCGCAAGGTCGTGCACCACGCTTTATGTCCAGCCCCGTCATTGAACGCACCGTATTCGTCGTGTCCGACAGCACCGGTATTACGGCGGCAACTTTCAGCAATTCCGTCCTGTCGCAGTTCGAGCAGGTGCAGTTTGACACGGTGCGTATCCCGTACCTGGACAGCATCGAAAAGGCCGAAGCCACGGCGGCGCGCATCAACCGCTGCGCGGAAGAGCAGCAAGGGCCTCCACTCGTGTTCAGCACGCTGGTCGACCCGGCCGTCTCCGAAAAAATCCGTGCCGCCAACTGCATCTTCTTTGATCTGTTCGGCACGTTTGTCCAACATATCGAGACAGCACTGGGCGTGAAGTCCAGCCATTCGGTGGGCCGCTCGCACATGGGTGGTCTATCAAAGCAGTACAACGCGCGCATCGAGGCCATCAACTTCACGCTTGCGCATGATGACGGGCAGTACGTTCGCGGGCTCGAAGAGGCCGACGTGATTCTGGTTGGCGTATCGCGCTGCGGCAAGACCCCGACCAGTCTTTATCTGGCCATGCAGTACGCAGTCAAGGCGGCCAACTATCCGCTGATTCCTGAAGATTTCGAACGCGGCACGTTGCCCGGCACTCTGCAGCCGTTCCGCGAAAAGCTCTTCGGCCTGTCGATCCATCCCGGTCGTCTGGCCGAGGTCCGCAACGAGCGCCGCCCCAATAGCCAATATGCGTCGTTAAAGCAGTGCCGCCATGAAGTGGCGGAGGCCGAGCGCCTCATGCGCATGGAGAACATTCCCTGGCTGTCGACCACCACCAAGTCGATCGAGGAAATCTCCACCAAGGTGATGACGCAGATCGGGCTGGAGCGCCGCAACGTTTACTGAGCGGTCTCGCGCAGGGCAAGGTTTACCAAGCGTCTCCTGCAGCTTCAGACTCGAGCGGCTCGCCCGATCATTGATTGGCGACGCTGCTCGAAAAGGCAGATACCGGCAGCAACGGCCACGTTCAACGATTCAACCGATTCCTCTTGCGGAATCCGTAGCCGCAAGTCCGCACGTGCAAGCAGCTGCGGCATGACGCCCTGCCCTTCGTTGCCGAACACCCAGGCCGCGTGCTGCGGCAAGCTCGCTTCGAACAACGATTGGCTGTCTTCCAGTGAGGTGGCCAGGAGCGGGACGTCGAGTCGGTCGGCCAGCACCGTAAGGTCCTGGCTTTCGTGGATGTTGATCACGAAATGCGCACCCTGCGCGCTACGCAGGACTTTGGGCGTCCATGCGCCCACGCAGCCGGTCGACGCGTAGACCCGGCGCATACCTGCTGCCGCCGCCGTACGCAGCAAGGTCCCCATATTGCCCGGGTCCTGGACGCGATCCAGCCACAGGCAGTTTTCGGAAATCCGGGATGGCGCTTGCGGACTGGGTGCCCGCGCAACGAATATGACACCCTGCCCGTGCACCACCTGACCGGCGGACTGCATGAGCGCCGGTGCGCAAAGGCGAACATGCCTCGGC
>JAJUGH010000114.1 GCA_029268265.1 Alcaligenaceae bacterium
CGCATGCTGCTGCCCGACACGGTAGGCACCGGCGGCGACTCGCACACGCGCTTCCCCATCGGCATCAGCTTCCCTGCCGGTTCGGGCCTGGTTGCGTTCGCGGCCGCCACGGGCGTCATGCCGCTCGACATGCCGGAATCCGTGCTCGTCCGCTTCAAGGGCAAGCTGCAACCGGGCGTCACGCTGCGTGACCTGGTCAACGCCATTCCCTTCTACGCCATCAAGCAAGGCCTTCTCACTGTCGAGAAGAAGGGCAAGAAGAACATCTTCTCCGGCCGCATCCTTGAAATCGAAGGTCTGCCCGATCTGAAGGTGGAGCAGGCATTCGAACTGTCCGACGCTTCGGCCGAACGTTCGGCCGCCGGCTGCACGGTGCGCCTGAACAAGGAGCCGATCATCGAGTACATCCAGAGCAACATCGTGATGCTCAAGTGGATGATCGCCAACGGCTACGAAGACGAGCGCTCGCTTGCCCGCCGCATCAAGGCCATGGAAGCCTGGCTGGCCGATCCTCAGCTGCTCGAGCCCGATGCCGACGCCGAGTACACCGAGATCATCGAGATCGACATGAACGAGATCGTCGAGCCCATCGTTGCCTGCCCGAACGACCCGGACGACGTGAAGACGCTGTCTGACGTGGCCGGCGCCAAGATCGACGAAGTGTTCATCGGCAGCTGCATGACCAACATCGGTCACTTCCGCGCCGCTTCCAAGCTGCTCGAAGGCAAGCGCGACATTCCCACCAAGCTGTGGGTGGCGCCGCCCACCAAGATGGACGCACAGCAGCTCACCGAGGAAGGCCATTACGGCGTCTTCGGCACGGCCGGTGCTCGTACCGAAATGCCGGGCTGCTCGCTGTGCATGGGCAACCAGGCACTGGTGCGGGAAGGCGCTACGGTGATGTCCACCAGCTCCCGCAACTTCCCGAACCGTCTGGGCAAGAACACCAACGTGTTCCTGGGCTCGGCGGAACTGGCTGCCATCTGCTCGCGACTGGGCCGCATTCCGACCCGCGAGGAGTACATGGCGGACATGGGCGTCATCAACGAGAGCGGCGCCGAGATCTACCAGTACCTGAACTTCGACCAGATCGAGGAGTACCAGGAAATCGCAGAAGCCGTGGGCGTCTGATCCATGGTCGCCCGGGCCGGCCGCTTGCCGATCCGGGCGTGACTTCCAGGGGGCTTCCGATCCAGGATCGGGAGCCCCTTTATTTCATTTCTATGGAGTCCTACATGCCGAATACCCCCTTCAACACCATTCAGTCTTTCCAGCTGGGCGAGAAATCCGCCCGCTTCCATTCCCTGCCAGCGCTCGGCAAGGAACTGGGCATCGATCTGCAACGCCTTCCCGTCTCCATCCGCATCGTGCTGGAGTCCGTCCTGCGCAACTGTGACGGCAAGAAGATTACGGAAAAGCACGTTCGAGAGCTGGCCGGCTGGAAGGCAGTCGACAAACGCGATACGGAGATTCCGTTCGTGGTCGCACGGGTGGTGTTGCAGGACTTCACGGGCGTTCCGCTGCTGGCCGACATCGCCGCCATGCGCTCGACCGCACAGCGCATGAACCATGACCCCACGCGCATCGAGCCCATGGTGCCGGTCGATCTGGTGGTGGACCACTCGGTGATGATCGACCACTATGGCGACGACAATGCACTCGACCTCAACATGAAGCTGGAGTTCAAGCGCAACAAGGAGCGCTACGAATTCATGAAGTGGGGCATGCAGGCGTTCAAGACCTTCGGCGTGGTGCCTCCAGGCTTCGGGATCGTGCACCAGGTAAACCTGGAACACCTTGCCCGCGGCGTGCACTATGACGCGCGCAACGATATCTACTACCCCGATACGCTGGTGGGTACCGACAGCCACACTACCATGATCAACGGCATTGGCGTGGTCGGCTGGGGTGTGGGCGGCATCGAGGCGGAAGCCGCCATGCTCGGCCAGCCGGTCTACATTCTGACGCCCGACGTCGTGGGGGTTGAGTTGAAGGGCAAGCTGCGCCCGGGCGTCACCGCCACGGACCTGGTGCTCACGCTGACAGAGCTTTTGCGTCGCAACAAGGTGGTGGGCAAGTTCGTCGAGTTCTGTGGTGAAGGTACATCGAGCCTGTCGGTGACCGACCGTGCCACCATCGGCAACATGGCGCCTGAATACGGCGCCACCATGGGCTTCTTCCCGGTGGACGAACGAACTCTGGAATATTTCGAGGGCACCGGCCGCAGCGCTGAAGAAATCGCTGCGCTCAATGCCTACTTCCGGGCACAGCAGATGTTTGGCGTGCCGAACGCATCCGACATCGACTACAGCCAGCTCATCACCCTCGACCTGTCTTCCGTGTCGCCGTCGCTGGCCGGCCCCAAGCGCCCGCAGGACCGCATCGACCTGGACAGCGTGAAGGAAACCTTCATCGATCTGTTCAGCGACAGTTCGGCTGCGGGCTTCAACCTGCCGACCGAACGGCTGAACGATGTCCACACGACGAGCGAAGGCACCACCATCCGTCATGGCGACATCATGATCGCCGCCATCACGTCATGTACCAACACCTCGAACCCCAGCGTACTGCTGGCGGCCGGCCTGGTGGCCAAGAAGGCGGTGGAAGCGGGCCTTACCGTACCGCCGCACATGAAGACCTCGCTGGCACCGGGTTCCCGCGTGGTCACGACCTACCTGGAAAAGACCGGCCTGTTGCCCTACCTGAAGCAGCTGGGCTTCAACGTGGCGGCCTATGGCTGCACGACCTGCATCGGCAACGCGGGCGACCTCACGCCCGACGTCAACGAGACCATTACCAAAAACAACCTCGTGTGCGCGGCCGTGCTCTCCGGCAACCGCAACTTTGAAGCGCGTATCCACCCGAACATCAAGGCAAACTTCCTGGCCTCGCCCCCACTGGTCGTGGCCTATGCGCTTGCGGGCAGCGTCATGAAGGACCTGATGACTGAGCCCATCGGCCGCGGCCGGGACGGCGACGTGTGGCTGGGCGATATCTGGCCCTCTGATGAAGAAGTGCAGGCCCTGCTCAAGCACGCCATGGACCCCGAGGCCTTCCGGCGCAACTATGCGGAAATCGCCAACAACCCGGGAGAACTGTGGAAGAACATCCAGGGTGTCGAAGGGGCCACCTACACCTGGCCGGAATCCACCTACATTGCGGAGCCGCCCTTCTTCGAAGGCTTCAGCATGCAGCCTGGCGAGATCCCGGTCATCCGTGGCGCGCGTGCGCTGGCCATCTTCGGCGACTCGGTCACGACGGACCACATCTCTCCGGCCGGCTCCTGCAAGGACACCTCCCCCGCCGGCCAGTGGCTGCTGGCCATTGGCGTGATGAAGCAGGACTTCAACAGCTATGGATCGCGCCGCGGCAATCATGAAGTCATGATGCGAGGCACCTTTGCCAACGTGCGGATCAAGAACCTGATGATCCCGCCACTGGAAAACGGCAACCGTTACGAGGGTGGCGAGACACTGTTTCAGCCGAACGGCGAACGCATGACGATCTACGACGCCGCCATGAAATACATCAGCCAGGGGGTGCCCACGGTCGTTTTCGCAGGCGAGGAATACGGTACGGGCTCTTCGCGTGACTGGGCCGCCAAGGGCACCCAGCTGTTGGGCGTGAAAGCGGTCGTGGCGCGCAGCTTCGAGCGCATCCACCGCAGCAATCTGGTGGGCATGGGCGTGCTGCCGTTGCAATTCAAGGGTGACGATTCGGTGGAGTCGCTAGGCATCACCGGTGTGGAGACGTTTGACATCAGCGGTCTCGAAAACGGCATCCAGCCGCAACAGGACGTCACGTTGACGATCCGCCGCCCCGACGGTACCGAGCAGAAAGTGCCCATGCTGCTGCGCATCGACACGGCGACCGAGGTGGACTACTACCTCAACGGCGGCATTCTGCCTTACGTCCTTCGGGAATTGCTGGCGGCATGAAGGCTGGCGGGGGCGCGGGTTAAACTAAGAGACCGGAGCCGATTTCCGGCTCCCATTAGGTAAAGGTTTCAGTTTCAGGTATGTCCGACACCCCTGCAATTCGCCTGACGCGCGATGCCAAACGCCTGATCACCCTCGGCCAGGCTTTGGCCCGTTCCGGTAGCCGACTCGAAGACGTCTACTGGGAAGAAGAACTTGCCCGCCTCATCGCCAAGACGCTGGCGGGCAAGAAGCCGAAGGCCATTGAAGACGTGCTTGATTTCCTCGTGAGCGAGGACATCGGCGTCTACGAAATACTGGTCGAGCTGGCGGAGACCTGTTCCGAATCCCTGGTCATCAATCACAACGATGTCGAATACGACGTCCTGCTGGTGTCGGCCCCTATCGTGGCATGGACGCGTTATCGGCTGCCCGATGGCCGGCTCACTTCCGCCCAGCGCGAAGGCATTGAGCAGGGTCTGAGCCAGCTCATTGCAGCCGAAGGCGCGCACGTTGCCATGCTGCCTCACCTGGTCACCTTCGACCAGATGCCGCAGACGTTCCAGGAAACACGCAACTGGACGCAGCGTCTGGGCGCACTGGCCATCGGCAGTTCCACCGAACCGTGCCCGCTGCGCGACGCCCCGGATATGGAAGGCATGCTGGCCGATGCGCGGTTCGCCGTGGCGGCTATCGCCGTTCCGCGCGGCCAACCGCTCTTTCGCTGGCAGACGCCTGACACGCCCGCCCTCGAGGCCCGCGACCAGGCACTACAGGCGTGGACTGAGCACGTGGGGAATCTGCTTGGCACGCTGTTTACGGGTTGCCAGACCGAAGTACTGCTTCCGGACGCCTACTACACCACCAATCGCGAGGCCGACCGCCGAATCCGCCCGGTGGCGCTGCGCGCCGCCGTCACCTGGCTGCAGATGGCGGCCAAGTTGCCCGGCGCGGAACTCAGGGCTGCCATTGCCGCCTGCGGGACTACCGGTGTCGAGGAATTCCGTATCGGGTTCACGCCGCGAACGAGCAACGACGTGATCTACGGTTGCGTGTGGCCGGTGCTGAGCAAGGAAGAAGCACAGGTTGACGCCATAGAGAGCACCCAGGTCGACGTGCCGGAATCCATCGCGGCATTGCTCAAGGAGCTCGGCGTTGCGGAAATCCGCCGCCTGCCCGGCATCCATCCGGCGGAATTCTGCGATGACTGCGGGGCTCCCTTCTTCCCGAATTCGCTGGGCGAAATGATGCACCCGGAGCTGCCGGAAGAAACCGACATGGAGCCTGTGAACTTTCACTGATCGCCTGGCCGATCACGAACGGGATTCATGCGGCTGAGCTACGACATCTTCTGCAAGGTCGTCGACAACTTCGGCGACATCGGCGTGTGCTGGCGGCTTGCCCGCCAGCTCGCCGCGCGGCACGATTGCGGGCCGGTCCGCCTGTGGGTGGACGACCTGATCAGTTTCCGGCGCATCGCTCCGCAGGTCGACCCCAAGGCACCGCAACAACAAATCAGCGGCATGACGGTTCTGCACTGGCAGGAAGGCAAAGAGTCCGGCGGGGCGTCTGAGCAAACCGGGAGTGCGAATACGCAGACCGCGCCGGCCGCCGCAGCTGCGTTTCCTCCACCGGCTGACGTCGTTATCGAGGCGTTTGCCTGTACCTTGCCCGAAGCCTATCTGGCGGCCATGTCGCCGCAACAGTTGTGGCTGAATCTGGAATACCTGAGTGCCGAAGACTGGGTGGAGTCCTGCCACGCGCTGCCTTCCATGCAGGGTGGCGGGCTTCGCAAGTTCTTCTTTTTCCCCGGCTTCACCGACAAGACGGGCGGGCTGCTGCGCGAACATGACCTCGTTGCACAGCGCGATCGGTGGCAAGCCGATTCCGAGCAGCGCAATTCCTTGCTGGCGCGGGTGGGTGTCGACGCGCAGTGGCGCGAACGGCTCAACGAAGGGGCGGCCCTCGTCTACGTCTATTGCTATCCGCAGGCGCCGCTGGCAGCCCTATTGCAATCTCTGGCGTCGGGGCAGCGCGACACCTTGGTACTGCTGCCCGAAGGCATCTGGCCCGGCGAGCTGCCATCCGTACAAAGCAGGCTGAACGGCAAAGGTGCCGGTGACGCTGAAGTCCAGATCCACACCCTGCCTTTCGTCGACCAGGATGATTTCGACCGGCTGCTTTGGAGCTGCGATCTGAATGTCGTGCGTGGAGAAGACTCCCTGGTACGGGCGATCTGGGCTGCCCGGCCCATGATCTGGCAGCCTTACATCCAGGAAGAAGAGGCCCATCTCGTGAAACTTGATGCATGGCTTCAACGGGCGGCCTACCCAGACCCGGTAAAGCGTCTGATGCGCGCCTGGAACACTGGTGATTCTGAAAAGGTCGAGTCCGAACTACGCTCCTTGCTGAAGGCACCCGCATTTCGCGACTGGCAGCTTGCCGCCCGCCAATGGAGCGATACCCTTGCAAGCGAAACAGACCTCGCACAACGCTTGGTGGATTTCTGTACAGACCATCACCGAACACGCTAAAATGTTTGATTTTCCAGCTTGCTCCGGCTTTTAGAGGCGTATTCGGGCGGAGCAGTCAAACCCGGAGTGACCGAAGTTTATGAAGACCGCACAGGAACTGCGCGTTGGTAACGTGATCATGGTCGGCAACGATCCGCTTGTGGTGCAGAAGGCCGAATACAACAAGTCCGGCCGAAACGCTGCCGTGGTCAAGTTGAAGTTCAAGAACCTGCTTTCCGGTTCCGCCAGCGAGGCCGTTTACAAGGCCGACGAAAAATTCGAAATCGTTCTGCTTGACCGCAGGGAATGCACCTATTCCTACTTTGCCGACCCCATGTATGTGTTCATGGACGAGGAATACAACCAGTACGAAGTCGAAGCCGACAACATGGGCGATTCGCTGTACTACCTCGAAGAAGGCATGGCCGTGGAAGTAGTGTTTTACGACGGTCGCGCGATCTCGGTCGAGCTGCCCACCACCGTGGTACGCACGATCGACTACACCGAGCCTGCCGTTAAGGGCGACACCTCCGGCAAGGTACTGAAGCCCGCGAAGCTGAGCACCGGCTTCGAAGTGTCCGTACCGCTGTTCTGCAATATCGGCGACAAGATCGAGATCGACACGCGTTCCGGCGAATATCGCAGCCGCGTGATGTAATAAGACCCGCCCGGCTCCCCGCCGGGCGCTGACGATCCGCTACTGAAGACGGTCGTCGTCGAAAACATCAGGGATGGGCACCACGCCTATCCCTTCCTCCACCAGCTCTTCGACTTCCTCACGAGTGGCCACCCCGCGTATGGCGCGAGGGTCCGAGTCACCATAGTGGATGCGCCGCGATTCTTCCGCAAACCGGTTGCCAACGTTCTCGGTCTGGCTCAATACCTTGCGGATGCGCCGAATCACTTCACCCTGGATACGTGCCAGTTCAGCGGCATGCGCTGCGGGCGGCTGCGAGACGGCGGCCACTGCGTCACCAGGCTGGCTTGCGGTGGCTGCGGCTGGTGAGCTCTCGAGACGCTCCCGCCTCAGGTGGCCGATATTGAGCCGTGCCGCCGAAATCTTGCGGCTCACCTCAGATGAGTTGCATACGGGGCACGACAGCAGGCCGGCCCCCTTCTGGGACTCATAGGCCTCCGCCGATGCGAACCAGCCTTCGAAGACGTGGCCCTGCTCGCATTGAAGATCGAATACTTTCAGTGACATGGGTTGAATATGGGGTCGGCCGGGCCGGATGCAAGAGTCTACAGGCGCGGCACCGCGGCGAGAAGGGCCTGTGTCTGAGGATGACGCGGGGTCCCCAGCACTTCGCGTGCACTGCCCTGCTCCACGATACGCCCTTCATGCATGATGGCAATGCGATCCGCCATGTATTCCACCACGCCGAAGTTGTGCGTAATGAACAGGCAGGCCAGCCGCAGGGAATCCTGCAGGTCTTGCAGGAGATCCAGAATCTGCGCCTGGACCGAGACATCCAGGGCAGAGGTGGGCTCGTCACACACCAGAACGGTGGGTTGGACGGCAAGCGCCCTCGCAATGGCGATACGCTGGCGCTGGCCCCCCGAGAACTCATGAGGATATCGACGGATGGCGTCGGCTGGGAGCCCGACCTGCTCGAGCATGGAGGCCGCGCGGTCCTGCCGCTCGGCACGCTGCCATTCGGGGCGTAACGCTGCCATGCCTTCATCGAGAATCTCACCGACCTGCATGCGGGGATCGAGCGAGGCATAAGGGTCCTGAAACACGATCTGCACATGGCGCCGCAGCGCTTTCAGGCCCCTGCCCCTGGCTCGCTGCAGATCTTCGCCGTGAAGCTCAGCTGCGCCACGCACGTCC
>JAJUGH010000115.1 GCA_029268265.1 Alcaligenaceae bacterium
ATCCCTGGCGTCGACGTCACCCAGACGTCCGACGGCCCCAAGCGTGAACATTGAATTCCATTCAATCTTTACCTAACTCAATCCATACCTCTAATCGCAAGGTAGACAAAGCATGAGCCTAGACCGCGTGCCTGCGGGCGACAAGTTGCCTGACGAGTTCAACGTCATCATCGAAATTCCCATGAACGCCGACCCGGTGAAGTATGAAGTGGACAAGGAGACGGGCGCCGTATTCGTTGATCGCTTCATGCTCACCGCCATGCATTACCCGTGCAACTACGGCTACATTCCGCAGACGCTTTCTGACGACGGTGATCCTGTGGACGTGCTCGTGATGACCCCGTTCCCCATCCAGGTGGGCGCGGTGGTGCGTTGCCGCGCGCTGGGCGTGCTGATGATGGAAGACGAGGCAGGCGAAGACGCGAAGCTGTTGGCCGTACCGGTCGACAAGCTCTATCCGGCCTACAGCAAGCTGCGTTCGGTTGAAGATGTGTCGATCGAACTGCGTGGCCAGATCCGCCACTTCTTCGAACACTACAAGGACCTCGAGAAGGGCAAGTGGGTGAAGGTCAAGGGTTGGGAAGGCCCCGAGGCAGCGGCTCGTGAAATCACCGATAGCGCCAACCGCTACAGCAAGGGAGCCTGAACGATGAACACCGTATTTCAAATGCAGGCGCCTGCGCTGGTGCCCGTCGCCGGTTCCGATGCGTCGTTTCCCGTTCGCCGCGTTTATTGCGTGGGCCGCAATTATGCGGAGCACGCCAAGGAAATGGGTTTCACGGGTCGTGAAGAGCCGTTCTTCTTCTCGAAGCCAGCCGACGCCGTGCTGTTCGTGCCTGAGGGCGAAGTCGGCGAAATGCCTTATCCGCCGCGGACCTCGAACCTGCATTACGAAATCGAGCTCGTCGTGGCACTGGGTAGCGGCGGCCGCGACTTGACGCCAGAACAGGCGCAAGCCTGCATCTATGGCTATGCCGTCGGTCTGGACATGACGCGCCGCGATCTTCAGGGCGAAGCCAAGAAGCAGGGCAGGCCATGGGAAGTGGGCAAGGCGTTTGACTTCGGCGCTCCCATGGGCCCCATCTACCCGCGTGAGACGGTCGGTACGCTCGAAAATGCGGCTATCAGCCTCACGGTGAACGGCGAAACGCGCCAGCAGGGCGATATCTCACAGATGATCTGGAATGTCGCAGAATCGATCTCCTACCTTTCGGGTCTGTTCGAACTGAAAGCCGGCGATCTGATCTTCACCGGCACGCCCGAAGGCGTTGGCGCCGTGGTTCCGGGCGACCTGATGGTAGGCTCTGTGCAAGGGCTGGGCGAGCTGCACGTCAAAGTGGTGGCTTGACCCGAGTCAAGGTAATCGTAACGTTTTGTTGGCATAGTCTGTAGCTTGCCGAACCGGGGCCCGGCACGTCGCCCCGGCAAGTTACTCAGAGGATCCATGCCTCGCCAACTCAACGTTCCCGCCTTTGCGGGGGCCGGCCCTGCGGCCGAGCCTCCGCCCCAATCGCTTGAGCTGGTCTGTCCCGCGGGCAGCCTGCCATCTCTCAAAGCCGCTGTCGACAACGGTGCCGACTGCGTCTATCTCGGCTTCCGAGACGCCACGAACGCGCGTAATTTTGCGGGCCTGAACTTCGACGCTGCCGCCATTGCCCAGGGCATACGCTACGCCCACGATCGCGGCAGGCGGGTCTTCCTCGCTTTAAACACATTCCCGCAGCCAAATGCGTGGCAAGCATGGCGCGAAGCCATGGACCGGGCCGCCCAATCCGGCGTGGACGCGATCATTGTGGCCGACACCGGCCTAATGGCTTATGGAGCCGCCACGCACCCCGAACTGCGCCTGCATCTCTCGGTGCAAGGGTCAGCGACCAATCACGAAGCCATCAACTTCTATTACGAGCGGTTCGGCATCCAGCGCGTGGTCCTGCCGCGCGTGCTGTCCATTGCACAGGTGGAACAGGTGGTGGAAGGCACCCCCGTTGAAGTCGAGGTGTTCGGTTTCGGCAGCCTCTGCGTGATGGTCGAAGGCCGCTGCGCGCTGTCCTCCTACACCACCGGAGAATCGCCGAACACCCATGGCGTTTGTTCGCCGGCGCGGCATGTCCGCTGGCAACAGACGTCACAAGGCCTGGAGTCCCGGCTCAACGGCGTGCTCATCGATCGCTATGCCGATGGCGAGAACGCCGGATACCCGACCTTATGCAAGGGCCGTTTCGACGTCGCAGGGGAAAACTACTACGCGCTCGAAGAGCCCACCAGTCTCAATACCCTCGAACTGCTTCCCAAGCTGATGGCCATGGGCGTGAAGGCGGTGAAGATCGAAGGCCGTCAACGCAGCCCGGCCTACGTGGCGCAGGTGACCCGCGTGTGGCGCCAGGCCATCGATCACGCAGCCGCGAACCACGCGCGCTACTCCGTGCATCCTTCCTGGGCGGCGGAACTCACCAAGGTCGCCGAAGGGCAACAACAGACCCTGGGCGCCTACCACCGCCCATGGAAATGAACGAACCGGAGAACAGGCATATGAAAATCGCTCTGGGTCCACTGCAATACTATTGGCCGCGTGTGGCGACCTTGCAGTTTTACGAAGCCGTCCGCGAGTGGCCGGTGGACATCGTCTATCTTGGCGAGACCGTGTGCAGCCGCCGCCATGAGTTGCGCCTGCCGGAATGGCTTGAGGTGGCCGACATGTTGTCCGACGCCGGCAAGCAGGTCGTCATGTCCACCCAGGTCCTGCTGGAGTCGGGGGTTGAATTGGGCACCATGCGCAAGGTGGTCGACAACGGCCGGCACGCCGTCGAGGCCAACGATATGGGCGCCGTCCGGTATCTGGGCGATCGCCCGTTCGTCGCGGGGCCTTACCTAAATGTGTACAGCAAACCGACCCTGGATGTGCTGGCGCAGGCGGGAGCTACGCGTTGGGTGATGCCGCTGGAAATGGGGCGGGAAGGCCTGGCTGAATTGCAGCGCGACCGGCCTGCCGGCATGCAGACCGAAGTCTTCGCCTACGGCAGGATGCCGCTCGCCTTTTCGGCGCGGTGCTTCACGGCGCGCAACAGGAATCTGCCGAAGGATAACTGCCAGTACGTTTGCATGGACCATCCCGACGGGCTTCTCATGCAGACTCGTGAAGCACAGGATTTCCTGGCCATCAACGGGATTCAGACGCAGTCGGCAAACGTGTATACCCTCATCCATGAACTGCACGAACTGCGCAACCTGGGTGTAGATGTCATCCGGCTCAGCCCGCAATCGCAGCATATGGAAGAAGTCGTGCAAGGCTTCCGTGCCGTACTGGATGGCGCCGATTTGCCCGCCGCCGTCCATGCGCGGCTCGAGCCCCGCATGCCCGCTGCGCCCTGTAACGGCTATTGGTACGGTCGGCCGGGTCTCGAAATGATCGTGTCGGCGTCGGTGTCTGCGCCGCAACCTCACTCGCCATCCCCGCTGCGCAACCGCGTGTCAGCGGAGCCGCAACCTCAGCCTGAAGGAGTTTTGCCATGAATACCAAGGACGGCTTTCGTGTTCCTGCCGCATTGGGCAAGTTGCTGGGCATGTTGCCGCGGCGCCCTGGTTCACATCTCTTCGTGACGGGGCTCAACCTGGCGCTGGCGCCTCATCTGCCCATCGATACCTGCGCCATGCTGGAAGGGCGCAAGTTACGCATCGACGTTGCAGACGCCGGCTTGCGGTTCGACTACACCTGGCATGCCAATGCATTCAGGGCGGCTGATCACGGTGGCCTTACACCGGACCTGACGATACGGGCAGATGTCTGGGACTACCATCGGCTGATCCAGCGCGGTGAGGATCCGGATACGCTGTTTTTCAGCCGCCGGCTCGTCATGGAAGGCGACACGGAGCTGGGCTTGCTCGTGAAGAACACGCTCGATGCAATCGATATGGAGACGCTGCGGCCCAGTCGTGTTCTGGCGAACCTGGTATCGGGTTCGCGCGCACGCTTGCGGGGCGTCGCCGGCTGAATCTAGGCCGCGTGCGCCGGCGGGTCGACGTCGTCTTGCGTGAGTGCAGGCAGCGGCGGCAAGCCGAAGCGTGCGCGGACTCGTTGGCAATCGGCGTCCGGCGTACCGTCGGCCAGCCAGGGCTCGAATTCCCTGCACGGACTCGGGCGCTGCTCATAAATGCCGCAGTGCACGCCGGGCGATCCCACTTCGCCGCGCAACGCGACGCACCGGCCGTTGCCGATTTCGGTCCCTTTCATGGCAGCGCGCAAGGGCCCGACCTGTACCACAAGCTCGGGTGGTACCATGCCTCCGCCGTCGGCCGAGGCGATCTCCCCGCAATAGAATGACACCCTGAAGTGCGCGCAACAGGCGCCGCAACTCAGACAGGGATTCTGCATCCAGGCATCGTTCCCCGCGCCGCTGCCGGGTTCGTGTGAAGACCAGGATATCTCGAGCGTGGAATCAGGCTGGGTCATGTCGATCGTGTGCGCCGCCGGGCTGCGCAACGAAGTGAGAGGGACGGACGGTGGCAGAATATAGCACCGCGCCCGTCATTCGCGGAAAGAAAATAGTGGAGTCGTCTTGAGCCGTCGCGCCTTTGCCTCACCGATCACCCCGGGCCTCATCGTCCTGCACTCCAATCGGATGGAAGTGCTGCGCGACAGCGTCCTTCACTGGTTCGACGCCCACCCGCTGGATCCGCTGGAGCTTGAGGTCGTCTCGGTGCAGAGCAACGGCATCGCGCAATGGCTGCGCGGCACGCTCGCGCAACCCACGCAGCAGGGCGGGGCGGGCATCGCTGCGGCGCTCGATACGCCCATGCCATCACGGCTCATGTGGACTTTGTATCGCCGGGTCCTGGGCGAGGCCGCCGTACCCGAATCCTCGCCGCTGGACGAAGTGTCCTTGGTCTGGCGCCTCATGCGGCTGCTGGGCCGGCTCGAGGCGAACGGCGAATTCCAGTTGCTGGCACACTACCTGGAAGGCGACGAAGACCTTCGCAAACGCTATCAGCTGGCCCTGCGCCTGGCAGATCTTTACGACCAGTACCAGGTGTATCGGGCGGACTGGGTTGGAGACTGGGCTGCGGGCCAAGATGTCCTGAGCGGTGCTCCTTTCCCCCGGCCGCTGGATCCGGCGCAACGCTGGCAAGCGGCCTTGTGGCGCGAGATCGTGGCGGATGTCGGACCCGAGGGGGCGTCATCGGGCCGGGCGGCCGTGCACCAGCGCTTCATCGACTCGCTGAGAAGCTTGACGGAGACATCGATCACGCCCGACCTGCCGCGCCGTATCACCGTGTTCGGCGTGAGTTCCTTGCCGCGGCAAACGCTTGAAGCGCTGGTGGAAGTATCGCGCTGGACGCAAGTGCTCGTGTGCGTTCATAACCCTTGCGAGTACCACTGGGCTGATATCGTGGAAGGGCGAAGCCTGCTGCGCAACGTCAGGCGCCATCAATTGCCGCGTCCGGGCATGCCGCCAGAGCTCGATAGCGACCAGCTGCACGCGCATGCGCATCCTCTTCTTGCCTCATGGGGCCGGCAAGGGCGCGACTACATCGCCCTGCTTGAGGAGCTGGAAGATGAGACCTCGCAACGCTCACAGACCGCTGAAGGCCTTGCCGGCCGCGTCACCGTGGCGCCGGCCTTTGTGGAAGTGGAAGGCGATACCGTGCTGAATCGCTTGCAGGATGACGTTCGCGCGCTGCGTCCTCTGCCGGAAATCCGTGAAGAATCAAGGCAGGTGTACCCGGACGACGGGTCGGTGTGCTTTCACATGGCGCACAGTGCGCTGCGCGAGGTCGAGATTCTGCATGACCAACTGCTGGATGCGTTCGATAACGACCCGGGCCTGCAGCCTGATGATGTCATCGTCATGGTGCCGGACATTGAACAGTATGCACCGCATATCGACGCGGTGTTCGGACTCCACGGGCCGGATGATGCCAGGCACCTCCCGTACTTCATCGTGGACCGCGGGCCCGCGCGTGTGAACACGGTCGTCGATGCGGTGGAGCGGTTGCTGACCCTTCCCACCTCCCGCATGACGGTCGGTGAAGTGCTCGACCTGCTCGAAGTCGCGGCCGTCGCCCACCGTTTTGGGCTGGAAGAGGAAGACATCCTGGTGTTGCGCCATTGGATTGAGGGTGCGAACGTGCGGTGGGGGCTGGACGCCCGGCACCGGGAGGCACTGGGCCTTCCGATCGAACCGGCGCTTGCCGATATCCACACCTGGCGATTCGGACTGGACCGCATGTTGCTGGGCTATGCCACCGGCGAGGCCGATGAATGGATGGACATTGCGCCCTACGGCGATGTGGCCGGCCTCGAGGCGCGGCTGGTGGGCGTGCTGGCAGGGGCGATGGAGCGACTCACCCATTACGCCCGGCTGCTCGAACGGCCGGCCACACCGCAGGAGTGGGTCACCCGGCTTCGCGGCTTACTCGATGATTTCCTGCTCGCGCCGGACGACGTTGCCGGCTATACGCTGGAGCAGCTCGTGCAGTCGCTCGATGCCTGGCTGGATGAATGCGAGGCGGCGGGTTTCGAGGATCCGTTACCCGTGCAGGTCGTGGGCCGGCATTGGCTTGACGTCCTGGCGAAAGCGGGCCTGGCGCAGCGATTCACCAGTGGCGCAATCACCTTCGCCACGCTGATGCCGATGCGCGCGATTCCGTTTCGCCACGTATGTCTGTTGGGGATGAACGATGGCGACTATCCGCGGCCGCGCAATCCCATGCCTTTTGACCTCATGGAAAAGGACTATCGCCCCGGCGACCGTTCGCGCCGGGATGACGATCGCTATCTTTTCCTGGAGGCGATGCTATCGGCCCGGGAACGGCTCTATGTGTCATGGGTGGGCCGGAGCATTGTCGACAATACCCCGCGCCCGCCGTCGGTGCTGGTGGCGCAGTTGCGCGACCACATTGCCGCCGCGTGGAGGCCGGCCGAGGGCTGGTCAAGTGTGCTCGAGCAGCTCACCACCGAGCATCCCTTGCAGGCTTTCAGCCGCGAATACTTTGAAGACAGGTCATCGCGCGGCCGCCTTTTCACCTATGCGGGGGAATGGCGGGCGGCGCCGTCCATTCCCGAGAAAACCGATGAGCTGCTGGATGTGCCGGCGCGCGATGAGCCCTTGAGTGTGCCGGAGCTGCGCAGTTTCCTGGAACATCCGGTCAGGGAATTCTTCCGCCAGCGACTACTGGTCAGGCTGGACGAGAGCGACGCACCCAAGGATGAAGAGAGCTTCGTGGCTGACGGCCTGGAGAACTGGCAGTCGCATGACGCCCTCATTCGTGCTGCGCGGCCGTGCCTTGAGGCGGGGGAGAGCCCTGTGGCGGCGTGCGATCTGGCGCTCGCCCGCATGGAGCGCGGTGGTCTGCTCGCCTATGGCGGAGCCGGCGGCCTGCAGGCCCAGCAATGCCGGCAAGCCCTGATGCCGATGTTCCACGCGTATGAGGAGTGGGTGAAAACGTGTCCGCAACCAGTTCCGGAGTCTGTGGAGTTGACGCATGACCGGGAAGGCACGCCCGGCCTTGCTGGCTGGCTGAGCGGTTTGCGACGGGACGATGCCGGAACGCTGCTGCGCCTGGAAATGCAGGCGACTCAACTCGTGAAGGGCAGTCGCTGGCGCGAGGAAAAACTGCTGGGCCATTGGCTATGGCATCTCCTGGCCAACGGGGCGGAGCTGCCGCTTACCACCGTGGTGTTGAGCCCGGCTGGCCATGCCACGTTCGAGCCGCTACTTGCCGCACAGGCCCGGGCCTGGCTCGACATCCTGCTGGATGCGTGGGTGGAGGGCATGCGCCGGCCGCTGCCGATCAAGGCGGATTTTGCGCATCCCGTGCTGACCACCTTGCCGTCATTCGATATGCCTGCGCTGCAGACGCCCGGTGCCTGGCAAGCGTTGCCGCAAGCGGCCGAGCTGCTCGCCAAGCTCGAGAAATGCCACGGCACGACATGGAACCAGCCGGGGCGGCGTGACGCCGTGCACGAAGCCCGTGCCTTTCCCACATTCGCCTCATTGATGAAGAACGGCGAGTTGGTGGAATGGGCGGCCCGCCTCTATGGCCCCTTGTTCGTGGCCGTGCGCAAGGAGGGAAAATGAACCAGCACCATTCCCTGCAGCCGGGGTCTGACGTAGCGGAGCCGCTCGATACCTTGCGCTTCCCCCTGTGGGGTAGCCGGCTCATCGAAGCCAGCGCGGGAACCGGGAAGACCTATACCATTGCAGGGCTCTATC
>JAJUGH010000116.1 GCA_029268265.1 Alcaligenaceae bacterium
AGGCAATGACGCCAGATCCGGCCCGTAACGGCCAGAATGTCGCGCCCGTTACGGGTTTTTTCTTGGTACCCAATGTCCGCTCAACCACCACACCACGGGGCTGCAAGCTTTTTACGCATGGCCCAGAGTCCCTCTGCGTTCCGGCATATAAAGACACTGATCGTGGTTTCGTGCGTGGTACTGGCCGGTTGCGCCACACAGGGCGAATCCTACCAGCTGGCGGGTCCGGATGAAATCGATTCCCCTTCCCTGCTCGTGGGCGATCGCAGCAGCCGAAGCCAGGCGCTGGCTTACGTCCGTTCAGACCCCCTCGGCGCCTATCTCTCGGCGCAGCAGCGCGTCAGTCGCGCGGAGCCCGCAGGGCTTGCCTCCACTGCCCTGACCTATCTGGGTATCAAGTATCGCTTCGGTGGCGATACCCCCACCAAAGGTTTCGACTGCAGCGGCCTGGTCCGCTACGCGGCCGAGAAATCGTTGGGTCTCAAGCTGCCCCGCCGATCCGCCGAAATGGCGCGCCTGGGTGAGTCAATCAAACGCAACGAACTCGAACGCGGCGACCTGGTGTTCTTCAATACCCGCGGGCAGCGCTTCTCCCACGTGGGCATTTACCTGGGCGACGGCAAATTCGTCCACGCCCCCAGCACCGGCTCGAAGGTACGGGTCGAAAGCATGGAAATCGGCTACTGGAAGAAGCGCTATAACGGCGCCCGGCGTCTGGCCTCAGGCGATTCGCCCACGCGCCTTATCGGCAAGGCCGCGAGCGCCACGCAAAAAGTAGCCGCCAAATAGGGCTTGCCGCATTAAAGTGCCGGGGTGCCGCCCGGCGTCACGACCCAACGTACACCCACATGCAGGCCACAGCTACGTGGCCCCGCATGGCTTGCGGCCGCCAATTCAGTTGCGCAGCTTCGCCTTGCAGGCTCTCGGGCAGTTGACCTCGCAGTAACCGCATTGGGCCAACGCCTGCTTCATGCTGCACACCGAGCGGCGACAGATCAAAACGCGCACGCCGGAACGCTGAGCGGCAGCCCGGAACGTCTTCATGACGTTATGGCCCAGGAAGTCCGTAAGCAGAATCAGCAGCTCCGTACCCGAGGGCAACTGCAACGTCTTCTTCTGATGCGATGGGTCCCGGCCGCTGATGTGATGTTTGATCGCGATGTTGTGCCCGCGCAAGACATCGGGGATGTTGCCCAGGCGATCTGCCCCTACCACCACTGCACTGACGAACTGAGACATGCTGACTCCCGAAAGATGGCGTTCGGGGTAACGATAATAATTCTTATTTGCGTTGTCAATAACCGTTTGATGGATCAGGCGACCGGCTCAACGACGGAGCTCTGCTCCACCGCCTCCAGCACCACGTCACGGGTCAGTTCCGGTGCCAGCATTTCGATCAGAACGTAGACGTAATCCCGGAGGAAGACACCCGCCTTCACCGCCACACGGGCGGTGTGGGCACCGAAGAGATGGCCGGCCGGAAGGCCGATCAGCCCCTTGTCGCGCCGCGGATCGAACGCAATGCCGGCAATAATGCCGATACCCAGGCCCACATCCACGTAGGTCTTGATGACATCAGCGTCAATGGCTTCCAGAACGATATCCGGCTGGATTCCGTTCCGCGCGAAGACGGCGTCAATCGAGGCGCGCCCCGAGAACGCACGGTCGTAGGTGACGATGGGATATTGCGCCACCTGATCCAGCGAGATGGCGCGCGCCGCGCTGGACTTGAGTTCCGCCAAGGGGTGATCGGGGCGAATCACGATGGTGTGTTCCCACTCATACACAGGCAGCGTGGCCAGGCCCGGCGTCTTGGCCAGCGTCTCGGTGGCAATGGCGATATCGGCCTGTTCGTGCTGGACCATGCGTGCGAGCGTGGCGGGATCTCCTTCGGCCAGTTGCAGCCTGACCTTGGGGAAGCGCTCGCGGAACGCGGGGATGACCCGGGGAAGAAGGTAGCGGGCCTGCGTGTGTGTGCAGCCGATGATGAGGCTTCCTTCGTCTTCCCGGGCGAAGTCGTCGCTGACCCGCTTCAGGTTGTCGACCTCGCGCATGATCCGCTCTATCACCTGTGCCACGGCCTGGCCCGGCTTGGTGAGTCCTTTGATTCGCTTGCCATGGCGCTCGAAGATCTTGATCCCCAGCTCATCTTCAAACTCGATGATCGCCTTGGAGACGCCTGGCTGTGAGGTATAGAGGCTGCGCGCCGCTTCGGTAAGGTTGAAGTTGCGCCGTATCGTTTCGCGCACGAAGCGGAATTGTTGAAGGTTCATATAAAAAAAAGCCCCGTTAGACGGGGCTATTATATGTAATAACGCACACTATTTATATAACTGTGCGCAATAAGCTTACTTCATGGAGATGGTCGTATTGACGCCCTGCGCATGGGCGGACCACCTTGCCGTAACGGTCTTGGTCTGGGTCCAGAAATGCACCGCCTGTTTGCCATTGGGGCCCAGATCGCCAAGCTTGGAGGCTCGGGAACCGGTGAAGCTGAACCACGCGACCGGAACCGGAATCGGGATGTTGATGCCGATCTGGCCTACATCGATGCGATTCTGGAAATAACGCGCGTTGCCGCCATCCTGGGTAAAGACGGCCACACCATTGCCGTTCGGGTTGGCATTGACGAACTCAATGGCGTCATCCAGCGTATCGACCGCGGCGATGCACAGCACCGGTCCGAAGATTTCCTCGCGGTAGATCACCATGTCGGCCTTTACGCCCGAAAAGACGGTGGGCCCGACGAAGTTGCCGTCTTCGTAACCCGGCACCGTGATGCCGCGCCCGTCGAGCAACAACTCGGCGCCTTCGTCCACGCCTTGCTGGATCAGGCTTTCCACACGCTTGCGGGCGGTGGGCGAAACCAGCGGACCGAGATCGGCTTCGCGATCCGTTCCGATATTGACCTTCAGCTTCTTCGCGCGCTCGATGAAGTCCGGGATCCAGTCACGACTCTCCCCCACGAACACGGCCACGGAGGTGGCCATGCACCGCTGCCCGGCCGCGCCGAAAGCAGCACCCACCAGCTGGTTGAGAGCGACTTCACGATCGGCATCCGGCAGGATGACGCAATGGTTCTTGGCGCCCATCATGGCCTGGCAGCGCTTGCCGTGCTCCGAGGCGCGGCGATAGATTTCCGTTCCCACGCGGGTGGATCCGATGAACGACACCGCCTTGATGTCCGGGTGCTCGCACAGTCCGTTGGCGATGTCCGGCCCGCCGTGAACCACGTTCAGCACGCCCGGCGGCAGCCCGGCTTCCAGCGCCAGCTGAGCCAGCATGAGCGTGGAGCTCGGGTCCTGCTCCGACGGCTTCAGCACGAAGGTGTTGCCGGCCGACACCGCAATGGGGAACATGAAGGCCGGCAGCATGACCGGGAAGTTGAACGCCGTGATGCCCGCGCAGACGCCCAGCGGCTGTACCAACGTATAGACATCGATACCCGTGGCGGCGTTTTCTGCGTATTCGCCCAACTGCAGGCTGGTGATGGAGCAGGCGTGTTCGATTACCTCAAGCCCGCGCCCGACTTCCCCTTCGGCATCCGGCAAGGTCTTGCCGTGCTCCAGCGTGATCGCCTTGGCGATGGCGGCGGTATTGTCTCGCACCAGCTTCTGCAGGTTCAGCATGATGCGCATGCGTGCCGACATGCTGGTGTTGCGCCAGGTCTGGAAGGCTTCCTTGGCGCTCGCCACCGCCATATCCAGTTCTTCACGGGTGCAGAACGGGACCTGCGCCACCACTTCCTGCGTGGCGGGATTGATGACATCACGCCATTCGGTGGTTTTCGATTGGACCAGCTTCCCGCCGATCAGCAGCGGAATGCGGGGGGTTTCTTTCTCTTGCGGTACTGCACTCATTGAAGTCTCCTGTATGAATTCTATGTGGGCGCCACAAACCGTTGCGGATTTCCGCCTGGCCGTGGCGCCCGTCGATCAGCTGCTCTTCTTCACCAGCGGGCAGGTGGACTGCTCCAGCGGCTGGAAGGCGTCTGCGGCGGGAATCGTGGCAACCAGCTTGGCCAGATCCCACTCGTGTTCGGATTCGGCGGGCGTCTTGACCTCGTACAGATACATGTCGTGGACGACACGGCCGTCCGGGCGGATCGAGGCATTACGCATTACGTCATCGCGAATGGGGATTTCACGCATCTTCTCGGCCACCACGTCTCCTTCGACAGATTGCGCGGCGGCGACTCCTCGGAGGTAGTGAAGCACGCTGGAATAGACCCCGGCGTGCGTCATGGTGGGCTTCACGCCGCGGAAGGCCTTGGAGAAGCGGTCGGACCACTGGCGGGTGCCTTCGTCATAGTCCCAATAGAAGCCGTCCA
The DNA here is from genome assembly GCA_029268265.1 of Alcaligenaceae bacterium. Taxonomy (GTDB): domain Bacteria; phylum Pseudomonadota; class Gammaproteobacteria; order Burkholderiales; family Burkholderiaceae_B; genus Yanghanlia. The sequence goes on from JAJUGH010000116.1 coordinate 4,331, forward strand.
CATAAGTGAGGCCCTGCCCGTTCTCCAGGCCCAGCGCTTTCACGTCGGAAAGAAAGATCAACAGCGAGGACAGGCGCTGGCCGCCGGCCACGATGCCGAATTCCCGTGCCTGCTTGATGGCGTTGACCACGTCCGAGCCGCTATTGGCCAGCGCCACCACCTGGGCCTTGGAGCTCTGTGCCTGCAGGAGATAGGACGCAAAATCCGGCACGTTCAGCGGGTGCAGCACAGAGCCGACCACGGTGCCGCCCTGCGCCTTCACCATTTCTTCCGCACCTTTCTGCAGCGAATGGCCAAACGCGTAGTCGACGGTGATGAAATACCAGGATTTTCCGCCCTTATCGATTGACGCTTTCACACCGCCGACCGACTGCGAGTAGACGTCAAACATCCAGTGGAACCCGACGGGCGAGCATTTGTCGTTGGTCAGTACGTTGGTGGCCGGGCCGGAAAACAGCGCGATCCGGTTCTTCTCGCGGGCGATATCCTGCACCGCCAGCGCCACCGCGGAATTGGTGAGATCGGCTATTGCCGTCACGCCGTCGCGGTCGAACCATTCGCGGGCACGGGCGGCGCCGACATCAGCCTTGTTCTGGTTATCGGCCGATACCAGCGAGATATCCATCCCCTTGCATTCATTGGCCAGGCAGTCGTCGATGGCGAGTTGAGCGGCAGCCACCGAACCGGCGCCGCCCATGGCGGCATAGGTGCCGGACATATCGGTAAGAACACCGATCTTCACGGCAGGTGCCGCCGAAAAAGCCGCGCCGGACACACCGAGGCAGCAGGCCGCCAACACGGCCGCAGAGGATTTCGTGTTCATGCTTTGTCTCCGAGTTATGGTCTTATGTTGGACGCTTTTTTTCGCCCGCCTACTGCCACGCGCGCCTCGTCCTCGTCCGAGTGTAGTTGTGTAAAAAACCAAAATCCATACAATTGTGCGCACATTCAATGCCCTTTTTTGCACAACATGGATTGGGACGGCATCCGGTATTTTCTTGAAGTCGCGCGGACCCAGCGCGTAAGCGCTGCTGCCCGACGCCTGGGCGTGCAGCACACGACCGTTTCGCGCCGGATTCATCTGCTCGAGCAATCGCTCAACACGGTGCTCTTCAACAAGTCGAAGGCGTCCGGCTACACGCTGACGGAAGACGGGCAGCGTTTTTTCGCACACGCGGAGCGGATAGAAAGCGCCATGCTCAATGCGCAAGAGGAAGTCTCCGGACAGGCCGCGGCTTTGTCGGGGCATCTGCGCGTGGGTGCCACGGAAGGGTTCGGATGCCACGTCCTGGCGCCACTGCTGGTGGATTTCGAACGGCGCTTTCCCGAGATCACGCTGGACCTGATGCCGGTCCCCCGCTTCATCAGCCTGTCCAAGCGGGAAGCCGACATCGCGATCTCGCTGGAACAGCCGCAACGCGGGCCCTACCTATGCACGCTGCTGGGCGAATATGCCTTACGGCTGTACGGCACGCAGGAATACCTGGAATCGCGCCCGCCCATACATAGCCAGGAGGATCTGCGCGAGCATCGTTACATCGGCTATGTCGAGGAGCTGCTGTTCAGCGACCACTTGCGCTACCTCGATGACATCGTGTCGGCGGCGAATGTAGGTTTCCGCAGCACGAGCGTGATCGCGCAGTACCACGCCGCCCTGCAAGGCAACGCCCTCGCGATCCTTCCCTGCTTCATGGCCGAACAGGATCCACGCATGGTGGCGATCCTGCCGCAAGAGATCCAGGTGACGCGCCGCTTCTGGATGTATTGCCACGAAGACCTGCGCCAGTCGCGCCGGGTCATGACACTATGGGACTTCATCAAGCGCTCCGCCGAGCTGAACCGGCCTCTGCTCGCCGGCGATAGCCCGCGGCTGCAGTATCTGCCGTAGCGCTCGGTTCAACGGGACAGGAACCGGGAGAAGCGGCCATCCGGCTGGGGCGCCGTCCGCGCAGACGCCGTCTGGTCAGACGCTGGACTGCTTGCGCCGCTTGGGCGCCTTCACCCGCAGCTTGCGCCACATCATGTATGCCATCAACCCGGCAAAGACGGCGTGCACCAGCCACAGCCCTATATAGAAGTCCAGGCGCCCGCTACCGATCCAGCCGCGCGAAAGATTGATGAGGTTCATGTAGAGCAGCCCCACCAGCCCGGCGATCAGAATGTCGCCCGAGCGGCCCAGGCGCGGATTGACCGCACCCAGCGGAATCGCCAACAGCGCCAGATTCAACGCCGCCAGCGGCAGCGCAAGCCGCCACATGACCTGCGACCGCGCCACATCGGTGTCGTCGCTCAGGAGCGCCAGAGTGGGCCTGGCCTTGATGCCCTGCTCCGCCCGCGCCCTAACCGCTTCGGGCGAGGTCTGCTCGGCGTCGCTCTCCAGCCGCACGCCGTAGCGTTCGAACTCCACGAGCCGGAATATCGGTTTGCCAGGCTGCAGGTCATATCGATGTCCGTCCCGCAAAACGAGGAACCGGTCTCCGTTGTCCTCTTCCTGAATACGAGCGCTCTCTGCCGTAATGAGACTGAGCCATTCCTTGTCATGCACCCGGGCGATGATGTTGCCCAGTTCTTCATCGGGAGACTGCGGCTCCTCCGTAAAGAAGACACGGTCGCCGCCGGCCGTCTCGATGAACTGCCCGGCAGACACCTTGGAAAGATCCGAGCGCTGCTCGTACCGCTGCCTGTATTCACTGATCTGGCGATACGCCCAGGGCGATGCCAGCAGGGTCAGCGTGGCAATGATGACGGCGAATGGCACCGCGACCCGCAGCACCGGCTTGATCCAGTCCTGCAGGGACAGCCCGCTGGCAAACCACACCACCATCTCGGATTCCCGGAAGGCGCGCGTCACCGTGGTCAGCACGGCAATGAACAGGGACACCGACAAAATGACGGGTAAGGCCGTGATGCTGGAAAATGTGGCGAGCCCGACAACCACGTCGGCCCCGATCGAGCCATTGGCGGCTTCGCCCAGCAAACGGACGAGCAGAACACTCAGCCATACGATCAGCAGGGTGGAAATTACCAGCCCTGCATGACTCAGAATCTCGGAGACGACGGAACGCTTGAATAGTGACATGTCGGAATTTGCGGGATAATCGTCGAATCCTGGATCAACATGGAAAATCTGAATGGAATTTAGCACACAGACATCGGCCGGCCTCCACCAAGTTCGCACCGCTGCCTTGGGCGTGGGCGTCTTCTCTGACGGCGTGCTGACGGCCGCCGCCGAGGTCATCGACCGCGCCAGCGAAGGGGCCATCAGCGCCGTGCTGAAATCGGAATTCAAGGCGAAGGCCGGTTCCCACCTCGTGCTGAGGAACCTGCCCGGCGTAAAGGCCGAACGCGTGATTGTAATCGGCCTCGGCAAGCAGGAAGCCTACAAGGCCACGAGCCATGCCGCAGCCGAACAGACATTCGCCAATACCTGCATCGCGCTCAACGTGACCGAAGGCGTATCGGCGCTGGCTTCTACCGAATGCGAAGGCACCACGCTACGCGCTCGCGCGCGTGCACTGGCCAGTGCCGCCCTGCGTGCCGGCTACCGCTATGATGCCACCCGGACCAAGGATATCGAACCCGCTCCACGGCTGAAGAAGATATCGCTCTGGACCACCCGTGCCGGCAACACTGAAGCGCGCCAGGGGCTGGCGGAAGGTGCGGCCATCGGCAACGGTATCAATCTGGCCCGTCTGCTGGGCGATCTTCCCCCCAACGTGTGCACGCCTACTTACCTGGGTGAAACGGCCAAGAAGCTTGGCAAGGACTTCAAGTCGCTCAAGGTCGAAGTGCTCGGCCGCAAGCAGATCGAAGCCGAGAACATGGGTTCGTTCCTGTCGGTGGCGCGCGGCTCTGACGAACC
>JAJUGH010000117.1 GCA_029268265.1 Alcaligenaceae bacterium
GCAGACGCTTCGGCCGGGCTGGCATGGGCGCAGGGACTTTCCAACCTTTTCTCCAATCTTCCAGCCGGCCGGAGTGCCGGCTGAACCGGGATCATCATGAACAAAGCTGCCGTCATTGCAGGGGTCGTCGTCGTTGCCGTCGCCGCTTACTCCGGGGTTTCCTGGTATGTGGGCAAGGAGTCTGAGGACACCATACGGGCCGCGATTGATCGCAGCAATGAGCAGCTTGCCGGCTCACTGGCCGATCAAGACTCGATCAGCGCGAAGATCGAAATTGCCGACTACGACCGTGGCATCTTCTCTTCGAATGCCCGCTATTCCATTATTGTTCGAGACGGCGACGAGACCATCGAGCTGGCCATGCAGGACCATATGCAGCACGGCCCCTTCCCGTTGGATCTCGTCAGACAGGGCAACTTCGCGCCGATGCTGGCGTACAGCCGCAGCAACCTGGTCGATACGCCTTCGGTCAAGCGCTGGTTCGAGGCCGCGCGTGGTGCCGTCCCGCTTACGGTGGACACGCAGATTCGCACAGGTGGCGCCGGCACCTCTGTCTGGGAATTCGCGCCCTTGGACTGGAAGGACGACGACGGCACGCTGGCGTTCAGCGGTGGCCGCATCAATGTCGAGTTCACGGATGATTTCCGTAATAGCGAAGGCAATGGCCGTTTCGAATCCCTGGTCGTGGGCGATACCGAAGCCCAACAGACCTTTTCCCTGAAGGGGATCGGGCTGGAGAGCCGGGTGACCACGGCAGATGATGATTCCGTCAAAACCGATAGCGCGCTGCGTACTGAACTTACCACCCTTGAGGATCCATCCGGTGAGCTTCTGACCATCGAGCGATTTGTTGCCAAGCTCGAAAGCACACAGCGCGCAAAGCTGCTCGATGCCAAACTGCGTTACGACCTGGAACGGGTCCGCATGGGGGAAATCGACCTGGGCAGCATGACGTTGGGTGGCGAACTCGCAGACTTCCCCTTTGAGTCGTTCTCGGCGTTGCTGTCGGAGTACGATGCGATCGCGCAGGAGCAAGGCGTTGAAGAGGCCGACGAGGTGCAGCTGAGCGCGGAAGAGGAACAGCGCCTCCTGGCAAAGCTCAAGCCGCTCATGGCGGCCGGACCCAAGGCTGCGGTGCATCCCGTCATCTGGCGCAACGAGAAGGGTGAATCGGTCATGTCGCTGCGCCTGGCATTCCAGGGATGGTCTGGCGAAGATCCGGTGTCGATAGATGACGCGGTGTCGCGGTCGCTCAAGGAGCTTCGCTTCGAAGTGTCGCTTTCGCGCCCCATGTTTCTTCAGGCCGTGGCGCAAAGCGGCATGGGTTCCGAAATGGAAATGCTCGCGGCATTCATGTTCGACCAATACGTTGGCAGGCTCGAGGAAGAGGGCTTGGTGCAGCGGGACGGCGACATCGCCACCATCCATGTCGTCTATGGCGAAGGCGAGGTGCAGGTCAACGGACAAGGCATGAGCGTCGACGAATTCCTTGGCCGATACGGTGACTATTTCCTGTAGACGAAAGCCGAAAGACTGAAGAAAGCACGGGCTGCCAAGCGCACCTAGGGAATACCGTAGTATTTCCTAATCCTTGCATGCTGTAAAACTTTGTACCTCAGGCCCCCACTTAATGGAGCGAGAGGGTACTCATGGTCAAAGGCAGCACACAACAGCAGTCCCGTATCGGTTCGAGTCGCTGGGCGCGTAGCAGCCTGGCGACCAAACTGGTCATCGTCACGTGCATCTCCACTATTGTGGTGATGGCCGTGATTTCCGGCATCATGGGATGGCAGACGCAACAGTCTGCCCGTGAAGTGGTTCATCGCGAGATGGCGACCGCCCTTGAAGGCGTGGACCGATCCCTCCAATTGGCGTACTCCACTGCAAGAAATCGCGCTGCGGAGCTGATTCCGGTGCTGGAACGTGAGTTGGGCGGGCGCCCCTATCTCGATGGCAGCGCCGATGAGGGCGGAGTGCCGCTCATGATCGTCGATGACACCATCATCAACGGAGACATTGGGCACCTGATGCGCATGAACGAAAACACGGGAGCTGATCCCGCGGTCATCGTAAAGGCGCCGCAAGGCTGGGTTCGCGTCTCGACGCTATTACGTGATGCGCAAGGGGAAATACAGCTGAACAGTGTGGTGGCGCCTGATGATCTGCTGGCCAGAACACTGGATTCGGGTAAACCGTATGGTGGACTCGTTCAGCGCAATGGCCGTTGGTATGCCATGAGCATCATGCCGCTGGAAGACCAGGGCGGCCAAATATATGGCGGCCTGTCGGTGCGCATCGACGTCCATGAGCAGGTATTGGACGTCCTGCGCTTGGTGGAAAGCACGCAGGTCGCCGGGCATGGCCATTTGGCCCTGTTGGGCCGTTCTGCCCAAGGCCGTTTGTACTGGGTAAGCGCGGGCGAAGGCGCTCGCATGGGCATGGAAGAGGCGGAGGCCACCGCGCTGGTGGAGCAGCACCTTGTTACACCTACGGGCTTTGCTGAAATGTCGTCGGATGAAGGCGTCGACCACCTGCTGACCTGGCGGCGTGTCGAGAACTGGGATTGGTTCCTGGTGGGAATAGGCGAGACCGCCGCCTTCATGGCCGAAAGCCGCCGGGCGATTCTCATGCAAATGGGCATGATGCTCGTGGGGACCTTGCTCATCAGCCTGCTGGTCGGATGGCTCGCCTCGCGCACACTGCGCCCGGTGCGCGATATCGTTGAGCGCATGGAAAAGCTGGGCCGTGGAGACCTTTCAGCCCGCTTGCCGGTGGTTCCCGCTGATAGCCGGAACGAGGTCCACGCCCTGTACGACTATTTGCGCAACACCCAAAGCAGCCTGCAACGGACGATCGGCACGGTCCGAGCGAGCGTGGAAGAGATCAACCTGGGTGCCAATGAGATTGCAGCGGGGAATCTGGATCTATCTACCCGTACGGAGCAGCAGGCCGCCTCCCTACAACAAACCGCCGCAAGCATGGAGCAACTGGCCGCTGTCGTGAAGCAGAAGTCCGATCATGCGCTGCAAGCCAACAGCCTGGCGCTGGCGGCATCCAGCGTGGCGGAAGAGGGCGGCCGAGCCGTCGAAGGGGTGGTCCGGTCGATGGAGCGCATCTCGTCCGGCTCCAGCAAGATTGGCGAGATCGTGGGAGTCATCGACGGGATTGCTTTTCAAACCAATATCCTCGCCTTGAATGCCGCCGTTGAAGCGGCCAGAGCCGGTGAGCAGGGCAAGGGGTTCGCCGTCGTGGCAGCTGAGGTGCGATCGCTGGCGCAGCGTAGTGCGCAAGCGGCCAAGGAGATCAAGGCGCTTATCGATGCCTCACTCACCGAAGTCCATGCGGGCGAGCAACAGGTTCAGTCCACCGGCGCCACCATGCAGGAACTGCTGGCGTCTGTCCGCAAGGTCACCCAGATCATGCAAGACATCTCAAGCGCCTCTGAAGAACAGGCCAGCGGTATCGATCAGGTCAATACCGCCGTCATGCAGATGGACGCCGCCACGCAGCAGAATGCTTCGCTGGTGCAGGAAGCCGCAACTGCTGCGGATTCGCTGCGCGAACAGGCACGCAGGCTGGCAGAGGCGGTGTCGGTATTCCGCATGCCCGAGCACGGGAGCGGCCCCATGATCGATATCACCGATAGGCCGCAGGCAGATGCGCCGCAAGCACTGCACGGCGCATCTCGGGCCGCCCTAGGGGCAGATTCCGATACAGCGCCGGCATTACAGTTGGCCGGCTCCCACGGGTAAAGGCGATTACGCTGCTGAGGGGCGGCGGCGTAACCACGTCAGGCCGCCCAGCAGGACCAGAACGACGCCCACAAGGGGAAACATCAATGTGTTGACGGTTTCCCATCCGCCCGCATTGAGTAGCCGTCCCGAGCTGAACGAGGCGATGGCCACCGTGCCGAACACCAGAAAATCATTCAGCCCCTGCACCTTGCTGCGTTCTTCGGGCCGGTACGCATCCGTTAGCAACGAGGTGGCACCGATGAAGCCGAAGTTCCATCCCACGCCCAGCAGGACCAGGCCGCCCCAGAAGTGCAACAGTTCCAGCCCGGCCAGATTCAGTGCGCCGGCCAGGGCAATCATCAGCAGTCCGGCTGCAGTGACCGCAACCTTTCCGTAGCGGTTGATCAGATGGCCGGTGAAAAAGCTGGGACCGAACATGGCAAGAACGTGCCACTGGATGCCCAGGGCCGCTTCCCCCACGGTATGGCCGCAAGCCACCATGGCCATGGGAGCGGCCGTCATCACGAAAGCCATCAGGCCATACGAAACCACCCCGGCCACGGCCGCCACGATGAAAACCGGCGTGCGGGCGATTTGCGACAGTGGCCGACCTGTGCCCGAAGAGACCTGTCGCACTTCACGCGGCATGCGCAGCATTGCAAGCACCGGGATGGCAAGGAGTGCAAGTGCGGCCTGCCCCAGAAAGCTGCCGGCAAAGGGTGCAGCAGCCACGCTGTCCCGAGTCCAGATGACGACTTGGGGCCCGATGATCGCGGCAGCGAGCCCGCCGATCATGATGCGCGATATGGCCACTGACCGCATGTTGTCGGCCACGGCATCGGCCGCAGCGAAGCGATAGCTGTGCACGCACGCGCCGTACAGGCCGCACATCATTGTGCCGACGCAGAAGGTGAAGAAGTCACCGCGCCAAATGCCCATTGCGGCCACCAGCCCGGCCAGGACCGCCAGCAGGGCGGCCAGAAGATAGGCGTTGCGGCGGCCCAGGCGGCGCATCAGCCAGGCGGCAGGCAGCGTGGAAAGTGCCAGCGCGAGGTTGTAGAGGCTGACGGGAAGGGTGGCGATGGATGGGTCGTCGGCCAGCATCTGGCCGACGATGCCGCCAAGCGAGATGATGATGGGCGGGGAGGCTCCGCCCAGCGCCTGCGCGGCCATGAGAACCCCGATGTTGCGGGGGTGACTAGCGGCGGGCACCGCAGAATCCGGAGTAACGGCAGCTGACATGTCTCCTCACTGCTTCCTTATGACTTGAAGCAATGATTATATTGCGGGTCGCAATAATGAGGAGATCGGCGCGGCATAGGTGCCACGCCGAATGCGGCACGGCGGTTAAGCTGGAGCCAACTTAGTAATACTGCTCTACGATCTGCTGGAAGGCAGCCTCGGCAGAGTGGCCCGACCGCATCAGTGTGGAGATTTCATCGGCGTGGCGGGCAATACCTTCCGGCAATTCATCACGATGCTCGCGGTAGTAGGCGTACTTCTGCTGCTCCACCGTATCGGTCGCCGGTTCCGGAGCGGCTCGGCGGACTTGGCGCGCCGTGCCCGAAGAGCCCGCAGAGGCCGTGCTGCGCGTGGCACCCGTGCTTCTGGGAGACCGTTTGCCGGCGATCGCGCCTCGAACATCATCTTTGGAGAAGGCGGGGGAGAGGCCGTCGGCGACGTTGCCGGATTCATTAAGGCGTAGCAATAAGTGCTTGCCGTCGAACCCCATTTTTCGTTCGCCGCGAAGGACTTGGTAGATGGGTTGTTTGCCGTGGCCGGGAATTTCGAATTGCACGTGGTCGCCATAAGCTTCCATTCGTTCCATGACGCCTTTGAGGTATTCGGACGACAGGGACTCCAGCGTGCCATTCCAGCGTTTCGTACGGGAAGTGCTCAAGATGGAAATATCCAGAGTTGCTGTAAAGAGGGCATAAATTTTACGCCCCCGCAGCCTTGCACTAAAAGCAATTTCTGAATTTTTTTAATGGAGGCCGTGTGCGGCCCACTGCGCGCCTTCGGCCACCAGGAAGTCGGCCAAGCCTTGAGCCTCGTCCCGGCTCAGGCCCTGCTCTCCGATGGCGAAGTGGGAAAACTCCAGATCCGACTGGTCGGTCATGCGCCATTTCCGACCGTCATTCATCAGTTCTATTCCGCAGCGGTGCACGAGATTGCCGTTGGGCAGTCTATGCCAGGTAGGGTGCTGGTTGCTAGCGGGTTTCATGTTTGCGGCTCCTTTTCTACTGGCGAGGATGTCGACGCGTATGATGCCTTTTTGTTGTGCTGCATTCGGTGGTTATGGATGTGTGTATGCTAGCGGAACGCTCAGGTGAGAGTCCCGCTCGAATTGTCAGAGCAGGTAATCGCGCAGCCGGCCGGGAGCCTTCAAACAACAACCGCCCGTGAGGGCAAACCCTTCCGCCATTCTGCCCCTGACTTGTCCGATTCGCCATCAGCCGTTTGCCGGATCCATAATGTTGGGGTTGGTCAAATGTTATGCTTGACGGTTGCCTGTCTGCCTGCCATGGGTCACCGGTGTGTGCTCCGGCGTTTCGCGTGCTGCGGGGCGACGCGCGTTGTTTCTTGCTGTGTTAATACTGCTGTTCGGGAGTTGAGTCTATGCAGGGTTGGAAACGCAGGGTCGTGTACGTGTCCCTGTACGAAGGAATCGCCATCGCCCTGACAGCCGGCGTGCTGAAAGCGCTCGGGCACGAGCCGCTGCATGCCGTGGTCGCTTCGGTAGGCGCGTCGGCGCTGGCCGTGACGTGGAACCTCATCTTCAATGCTCTGTTCGAGGCATGGGAGCGTCGTCAAGCCGTCAAAGGTCGCAGCATCCGCCGGCGCATCGCGCACGCCATCGGCTTTGAGGGCGGACTGGTGTTGTCCATCGTGCCGTTTTTCGCCTGGTGGCTTCAGGTCTCGCTATGGCAGGCGTTTGTCATGGACCTTGGCTTCATATTGTTCTTCCTCGTCTACACCTTCGTCTTTTCCTGGTGTTTTGACCGGGCGTTCGGCTTGCCGGCCTCGGCCCTGGAGCAGCCTGCCTGAATGACGCACGAATCCCGACTGACAGCTGAAGTCCGCCGGCTCCTGGGTGAACGGCGCAGCGCGGCACTGGCCACCATTGATCCCCAGGGCGATCCTCATGTTTCCATGGTGCCGGTAGCGGTGGAGCCTTCCTCCGGCCGCCTGGTATTGCTTGTAAGCGGCCTGGCCGCACATACCGGGCATATGAAGCATCATGCCCGGGTGTCGCTGCTGATTACCGACCACGAGCGGGAGCGCGAGCCAGTGCACGCGTTGAGCCGGCTCACCATCAACGGCGAGGCCCACTTCGCGGCGCGCGAGGGGGCGGAATTCCCAGCACTACAGTCGGCGTACTTGCGTCGGTTCCCTGAAGCGGAACCCATTGCACAGCTGCCGGACTTCCGTTACGTTGGCGTTTATGTGCGTAGCGTGCGGCAGGTTGCCGGTTTCGGCGCTGCGCGCAATATCAATCCCGAGGACTTCCAGCGCCTGCTGCAGTCACTTTAAGCCGTCGGCGTGTGGGGCCCTGTTCCAGGAGGTCTCATCATGCAAACCGTGAAATGGCTACTGGCCGCCGCGTTCGTCGTTACAGCCCCACTTGCGCATGCTCATCATGGCTGGAGTTCATACGACGCCGAGAAGGTCATGCGTGTCGAAGCGCCCTTGCAGGAAGTGCGGTATCGGAACCCGCATGCCGAAGTGGCCATCGATTACGAAGGCCGCCGCTGGCAGGTGATTCTGGCGCCCACACGGCGCATGGAGTCCCGCGGTTTACCCGAGGGCGGCTTGCAACCGGGAAAGACCATTGAAATCGAAGGCTATCCGAAGCGGGACGGCTCGCCCGAGATGCGGGCGGAACGTATCACGGTCGACGGAAAAGTCATTGAGCTACGCTAGGCGTCCATGATTCCTGAGTGGGCTTCCGCACTGGAGGCGTCGTCGCTCGGCGCCTGGATGCGCGGCTCGTCGTGGGGCTATCCTGTCGTCAATGTTGCCCACGTGGCTGGGCTGGTTCTGCTGCTGGGCAGCATGATGCTGCTCGATTTGCGGATACTGGACGCGGGGCGCGGAGCCATCAAGTTGTCCGCGGCCTCCGGTGTGCTTACGCCTTTTGCGGGCGTTGGCTTGACGCTGCTGATTGTGAGCGGGCTGTTGCTCTTCGCTGCAGACGCGGCGCCCTTGCTACAGAATCCGCTTTTCCTCCCCAAGTTGCTGCTGATCGCTCTGGGCGTGGCGAACGCCGTGGTCTTTCGGGTGCGCTGGGGGCA
>JAJUGH010000118.1 GCA_029268265.1 Alcaligenaceae bacterium
GAAGCCGGCTACGCGCCTGAAATGGCCTACTTCGAGTGCCTGCACGAGCTCAAGCTGATCGTGGACCTGATCTACGAAGGCGGCATTGCCAACATGAACTACTCCATCTCCAACAACGCGGAGTATGGCGAGTACGTGACCGGCCCGCGCATCGTGACCGACGAGACCCGCGCTGCCATGCGCCAGTGCCTCAAGGACATCCAGACCGGTGAATACGCCAAGAGCTTCATTCTGGAAAATGCCGCCGGTGCCCCGACGCTCATCTCGCGTCGCCGCATCAATGCCGAATCCCAGATCGAACAAGTCGGTTCGAAGCTGCGCGCCATGATGCCCTGGATCGCCGCCAACAAGCTGGTGGATCAAAGCAAGAACTAGAATCCGACCCTGCGCCGGCCTGCTCTCGGGCGGGCCGCGCAGCCGGCCTGAATTGCCGTGTCCCTTCCCGGGGTCATGGCAATTTTTTTGCATGGCATCCGGATTTCCAGGGCCAGGCACACGCCGTGCATGCAGCCCTTTCACTGGGGATGCTGCGCTGACCTCCAGCTAAGACCGAAGCATTTTCGGTTATTCTTCGACCTACGATGAACAAGCCCTCCTACCCCCATCCGCTCATAGCGCGCGAAGGCTGGCCGTTTCTGGCCGGCATTGTTGTCATTTCGATTCTGGTCACGATCTGGTGGCCGGGGCTGTCGCTGATTTTCTGGCTGCTCTCGCTGTTTGTGCTGCAGTTCTTCCGCGATCCCGCGCGCGTCGCACCCGACGGAGAACACGCCGTGCTCTCACCGGCGGACGGCCGCATTGTGGCCGTTGAGGAAGTGCATGATCCCTATGCGGATCGCCAGGCCATCAAGATCAGCGTCTTCATGAACGTCTTCAACGTGCACTCCAACCGTGCGCCGGTCAAGGGGACGGTCACTGCGGTGGAATATTTCCCCGGCAAGTTCTTCAACGCCGCCCTGGACAAGGCCTCGCTCGAGAACGAGCGCAATGCCATGGTGATGCGCACTCCCGATGGGCAGATCGTGACCGCCGTACAGGTCGCCGGTCTGATCGCCAAGCGGATTCTTTGCTACGCCAAGCCGGGTGATACGCTGTACGCGGGTCAGCGCTATGGCTTCATTCGGTTCGGTTCGCGGGTCGACGTCTACCTGCCGCCGGGTTCGCGCCCGCGTGTCGCGATCGGTGACAAGGTGCGCGCGACCAGCACCACCCTGGCCGACCTTCCTGTTCCTGTTTCCGAGACACAAGGCTGAGCCTATGCAGACGCTTCCGCCCGAAGACAAGCGACGCCGAGGCATTTATCTTCTGCCCAATGCGTTCACCACTGCCAACCTGTTTGCCGGTTTCGTGGCGGTGGTGCAGGCGATGAACGGGCGCTTCGAGATGGCGGCCATCGCCATTTTCCTGGCGCTCGTGTTCGACGGCATGGATGGCCGGGTCGCCCGGCTCACCAACACGCAGTCCGCTTTCGGCGAGCAATACGATTCCCTGGCCGACATGATCTCCTTCGGCATGGCGCCGGCCCTGGTCATGTATGTGTGGGCCCTGCAGGGCCTGGGCCGATGGGGCTGGCTGGCCGCCTTCATCTACGTGGTGGGTGCGGCCCTGCGCCTGGCCCGTTTCAACACCAACATTGCGGTGGTGGACAAACGCTTCTTCCAGGGCCTGCCCAGCCCGTCGGCGGCCGCGCTCGTGGCGGGTTTCGTCTGGCTGGCCGTGGACAACAAGCTTTCCTTTTCCGCCAACGTGGTGCCCTGGGTGGCCTTCGGGCTGACCATCTACGCCGGTGTGGCGATGGTCAGCAACGCGCCGTTCTACAGTGGGAAATCCTTTGCGCTGGGGCGCAGCGTTCCCTTCTGGGTGCTATTGGTGCTGGTCGGCGTGTTTGTGTTCGTGTCGGCCGACCCGCCCCTGGCCCTGTTCGGGCTGTTCGTGGCCTATGGCCTTTCAGGCTGGGTCATCTGGGCATGGCGCTGGCGCCGTGCCCGTGAACTCGGCCGCCGGCGCCCCAACTCATAAAGGGAAAATCCAGTCGGGTTCATACAAGGGGTCCGGGCCTTTGTGCATGCGCTGCACCACGCCGTCGTCGGAAAGATAGAAATACATCAGCGAGTGCCAGACCCCCGCTTCCATATAGCGGTAGCTCCAGACGGTCTGACGCACGCTCGGCAGGCCGACGGTGGTGATGTCCGCCGGCGGGCCAAAGGTGCAGCGCAGCTGCTCGGCCGTCCATGCCTTCACTTCCACCTGGGCAAAGGCCTTGTCGGTGAGCACCTGCTCTATGGTTCCCGTCCGGCCATCCGGCGAGACGCGCGTTGCCCAGGCATAGTGGCCCATGGGCTGGCTGCTCCAGACTACCTGCTTCGAACCGTCCGGAAGCGGGCAGCTCACGCTCGGTGCGCCATGCCGTGACTGAACGTCGGTCAGCGGGGTGCCGGGCGGAATATCCTTCATACTGGAACAGGCACCCAGCAGCAGGAGGGCCGATGTGGTCAAAAAGAAACGGACGGGCTGCCTGCGAAGAGCAGGGCAGGAGTGCGCTGGCATGGTGAAACCTCCGCGAAATCATGGCTGTGATGCGACACTGCCATTTTCGTCCAACTTGCCGCCCCTTGCCAGAAACTTTCCGGCTACACCATCTGCGGCGCACCCGTGTATAATTTCCGCTTTCCATCGCACGTCAAGGCACCTCAGCCTTGTCGCAAGTTCACCCGAGGTTATTGAAATGGCAGTTACCGACATCAACAAGTCTGAAATCGTATCGCAATTCCAGCGTTCCCAAGGCGACACGGGTTCGCCCGAAGTGCAAGTGGCTCTCCTGACAGCTCGCATCAACGAGCTGACCGAACACTTCAAGAATCACAAGAAAGATCACCACTCCCGCCGCGGCCTGCTGCGCATGGTCAGCCGCCGCCGCAAGCTTCTCGATTACCTGAAGGGTCGCAATCCCGACTCTTACCGTAGCCTGATCGAAAAGCTCGGTCTGCGTAAGTGATACCCGGGGCTCAGCTCCCCGAGCGACAACCGTGGGCACCGCGATCTGAATCGTGGGGCCCGCGGTTTTTTATTTTGTAAGGAAAAACAATGTTCAACAAAGTGAGCAAATCGTTTCAGTACGGTCAGCACACTGTGACGCTGGAAACCGGTGAGATTGCTCGCCAGGCGTCGGGTGCCGTACTCGTGACAGTGGACGACACTTGTGTGCTCGCAACCGTGGTAGGCGCCAAGCACGCCAAGCCCGGTCAGGACTTCTTCCCCCTGACGGTCGATTACGCCGAGAAAACCTACGCTGCCGGCCGTATCCCGGGAGGGTTCTTCAAGCGCGAGGGGCGTCCCTCCGAGAAGGAAATCCTGACGGCACGCCTCATCGACCGACCGTTGCGTCCTCTGTTTCCCGAAGGCTTCTACAACGAAGTGCAGATCATTCTGCACGTGGTCTCGGTGAACCCGGAAGTCGATCCTGACATTCCCGCCATGATCGGCGCGTCCGCTGCGCTGGCCATTTCCGGCATTCCTTTCAACGGCCCCATTGGTGCAGCCCGTATCGGCTACATCAATGGTGATTACGTTCTGAACCCGACGTCCAGCCAGATGAAGGATTCGGCCCTGGAACTCGTGGTGGCCGGGACGGAAGACGCCGTGCTGATGGTCGAATCCGAAGCGCGTGAACTCTCGGAAGAGGTCATGCTGGGTGCCGTGATGTACGGCCACGAGCAAATGCAGGTCGCCATCGACGCCATCCACGACCTGGTTGCTGAAGCCGGCAAGCCGGAATGGGACTGGCAGCCGCCCGCCAAGAATGAAGCCCTCATCACGGCAGTGAATGCCGCTGCGCGCGATGCGCTGAAGGCTGCCTACGAGATCCGCAGCAAGCAGCAGCGCACGGAAGCGCTGCGTGCCGTGTATGAAGACGTCAAGGCCAAGCTGGCCGAGCACGCTGCGGCCAAGGGCGAAGAGGCCCCCGACACGGTCGAGGTCGAGAACATCCTGTTCGACCTGGAATCGGAAATCGTCCGCGGCCAGATCCTCAATGGCGAACCCCGTATTGACGGTCGTGACACCCGCACCGTGCGTCCCATCGACATCCGTCTGGGCGTGCTGCCACGTGCCCACGGAAGCGCGCTGTTCACACGCGGTGAAACCCAGGCACTGGTCGCCGCCACCCTCGGCACCAAACAGGACGAGCAGATCATCGATTCCATCATGGGCGAAACCCGTGATCGCTTCATGCTGCACTACAACTTCCCGCCGTTCTCCACGGGTGAAACCGGTCGTTTCGGGGCGCCCAAGCGTCGCGAGATCGGTCACGGTCGTCTCGCCAAGCGTGCACTGAACCCGCTCCTGCCTGCGCCGGAAGACTTCCAGTACACCATCCGTGTCGTGTCTGAAATCACCGAATCCAACGGTTCTTCCTCGATGGCGTCGGTCTGCGGTGGCAGCCTGGCCCTGATGGATGCTGGCGTTCCCATGACGCAACACGTGGCCGGTGTGGCCATGGGTCTGATCAAGGACGGTGGCAAATTCGCCGTGCTGACCGACATCCTGGGCGACGAAGACCACCTGGGCGACATGGATTTCAAAGTGGCGGGCACGGTCAACGGCATCACTGCCCTGCAGATGGACATCAAGATCCAGGGCATCACCCGCGAAATCATGCAGGTCGCTCTGGCTCAGGCCCGCGAAGGCCGGCTGCACATCCTCGACGTCATGCGTCAGGCCATCGAAGGCTCGCGTACCGAGCTCTCCGAGTTCGCGCCGCGCATGCTCACGCTGAAGATCAACCCCGAGAAAATCCGTGATGTGATCGGCAAGGGCGGCGCCACCATTCGCGCGCTCACCGAAGAGACCGGCACCCAGATCGACATCAGCGATGACGGCAGTATCACCATCGCCAGCGCCGATCTTGACAAGGCGCGCGAAGCGGAGCGTCGCATCAAGGAACTCACGGCGGATGTCGAAGTGGGCCACGAATACGAAGGTCCGGTCCTGCGTCTGCTGGACTTCGGCGCCATCGTGCAGGTGCTGCCCGGCCGCGACGGCCTGCTGCACATTTCCGAGATCGCCAACTACCGCATCGCCAACATCAACGATGTGCTGAAGGTCGGCCAGGTGGTGCGTTTCAAAGTCATCGAAGCTGACGACAAGGGGCGCCTGCGCCTGTCGATCAAGTCCATCGGCGGCATTGAAGCTCAGAACGGCGGCCAGCCGGGCGAAAGCAACGCCGGCACCGAGGCCTGAGGCCCGAGGCCGGTGTCAGGCTTCATTCCGTGAAGCCTGAACGCTGATGCTTCCTCTATAATCATGCGTTTTCCCGATGTCTGCGTGTTCGGGAAACCGCATGTTTTTTTTGAGCTGTCCGTGCCCGGATGGTGGAATAGGTAGACACAAGGGACTTAAAATCCCTCGCCGCAAGGCGTACCGGTTCGATTCCGGTTCCGGGCACCATTTTTAACGATTTCCCCCGCGCGGGATGTGCCTGTACGGGACACTTGCCTGTTATAAAAGTGCACAGTGTTCTCGTGGGGGTGAAGTATGTCGTTGAATCTCCTGGGCCGTCGCGTTGCCCTCCTATCCCTTGCCATCTTCCTGGCAGCCTGTTCATCCACAAAAAATCCCGAATCATCGGCGCAGTCGGGAGACGCCCGAGTGGTCGCCACCAGCCTGGAATGCCGGGTGAATCGGAGTGCGTGCATTTACGAAGGGCGGTATGAATCCGGCGAACGACAATACGCGGAGGACGAGGCGCGCCGCCTGAACCAGGCTTCGATGGAACGGTTGCGCCGCGTGCGCTGAAATATGGAAGAAAGACTCAGACTGGACAAATGGCTGTGGGCTGCACGTTTCTACAAGACGCGTGCGCTGGCCGTGGATGAAATCGGCAAGGGCAGGGTGCTCGTCAACGGGCAGCCCGCGAAACCGGCTCGTGAGGTCGGCCCGGGAGACCTCGTGACCCTGCGCAAGAGCGATCCGCCCACCGAGGTGCAGGTCAAGGGCGTGAGTCGGGTCCGCGGACCTGCACCCGTCGCGGCACAGCTCTATGAAGAAACGGAAGAAAGCGCAAGAAAGCGCGCGCAAGCGGCCGAAATGAGGCGCCTCGCACCCGAACCTTCTCTCGATTATTACGACGGTCGCCCGACCAAACGCGACCGCCGCATTCTGGCATCTGTCCGAGGGAAATGAGCGTTCATTACCTCGGGGTCGCAGCCTGCGGGATATTCACGCCTTCCTGCCGGAAGACTGAAGGGCTCGCCGGGCGCGGTCAGTAATTTTTCGCCGATTCCAGCGACATCTGAATGGCGTCGCCCAGTTCGTTGACTTCGAACTTGGCCACATAGGCGTCGGCACACACCTTGCGCACGTGCTCTTCATTGGCATTGCCGGACAATGAGGAGTGAATTACCACGGGCAGGTTTTTCAGATAGGGATTGGCGCGGATCAGGCGGGTGAGGGTGAAGCCGTCCATTTCCGGCATTTCCAGATCGGTCAGCACGAAGCTGATCTTTTCAGAAAGCGGAACGTTCTCTGCCTGTGCGGCCTGCGCCAGTTCATTGATGCGGTTCCAGGCTGACAGGCCGGTCACGTGCATGTCCCAGGGAATGCCCATGCTGTCGAGGCTGTTTTCGATCAGCGTGCGGGCGACCTTGGAGTCGTCGGCGACAATGGCCACCGAACCCGGCTTGAACTTGAAGCGCTTGGCTTCGACATCGACTTCCTGGGCGGCGCGTGCGCCGGGAATGAAATCAAACAGAATCTGTTCGACATCCAGGACCTGGGCGAGGCGATTGCCGCTCGGGTCATCGGCGTCCAGCCTTGCCAGACTCAGGGTGTAGCTTCCGTGAACGCCGGTTTCCGCGGTGAGCACCTGGTTCCAGTCCAGCCGCACGATGTCTTCGACCGATTCCACCGCGAAGGCCTGCACGCTGCGCGCATATTCGGTGATCAGCAGAATGTTCAGGCCGTTGGTCGGGGTGCGACCCACGATGGAGGGCAGGTCGATCACCGGAATGATCTTGCCACGGACATCGATCATGCCCATGAGGGGCGGACGCATGCCGGCGGCCTGCACGAGCGGCACCATGGGCATGATCTCGCTGAGCTTGAAGACATTGATGCCGAAAAGTTCCGAGCGCGTCTCCCCCGGCTCGCGTCCCAGGGTGAACAGCAGCAGCTCGAACTTGTTCGCGGACGTCAGGTTGGTCCGTTCCTCAATGTCTTTCTGAAAATTTTCCATGAGATTTGTTACAAATAGGAATGAGAGGTGGCCAAGAGGGGGATGAACAACAGACCCGGAAAACCTGCGCCAATACGTCAGTGTATTACATTCGGGCCGAGCGCCTGGGGCACCCTTGCGGTGCCGACGCGACAGGGAAAGGGAAAATGGGGGGAAGCGGTCAGGGCTCGAGCGAGCCCCGACCAGGCGTGCTTAGGGGCCGATCAGAAGTCCATGTCGGCGCCTGCTGCCGCAGCCGGCGCGGCGGCCTTGGGCAGTTCGCCCACGCAGGCTTCCGAGGTGAGGATGAGGCCGGCCACCGATGCGGCGTTCTGCAGGGCTGCGCGGGTCACCTTGGTCGGGTCGACCACCCCGATGGCCATGAGTTCGCCGTAGGCGCCGGTCGCGGCGTTGTAGCCGAAATCGTCCTTGCCTTCGGCCACCTTCGCCACCACCACGGACGGCTCTTCACCGGCATTGTGGACGATGGCACGCAGGGGAGCTTCCAGCGCGTGGCGGACGATGTTGATGCCGGCATCCTGGTCGGCGTTGTCGCCCTTGAAGCCCTCCAGTGCGGCTCGGGCCCGCAGCAGCGCGACACCGCCGCCCGGCACGATGCCTTCTTCCACGGCTGCGCGGGTCGCGTGCAGAGCGTCGTCCACACGGTCCTTCTTCTCCTTCATCTCGACTTCCGTCGCGGCACCGACCTTGATCACTGCCACGCCACCGGCCAGCTTGGCCACGCGTTCCTGCAGTTTCTCGCGGTCATAGTCGCTGGTC
>JAJUGH010000119.1 GCA_029268265.1 Alcaligenaceae bacterium
ACTCGCCCTGCTCGAGGGCAACGGCAACACGCTGGTGGTCGTGGAGCACGACGAAGATACGATCCGCCGGGCAAGCCACGTCATCGACATGGGCCCGGGCGCAGGTGTTCGAGGTGGCACTGTGGTGGCCGAAGGCACCGTGCAGGAGCTCATGGCAAACCCTGACTCCATGACAGGGCGCTATCTTCGTGAGCCACTGCAGCACCCGCTGCAATCGCGCCGCGACATCGGCAGCGATACGGCCTTCATCGAAGTGCATGGCGCACGCCTGCACAATCTCCGAAAGGTCGACGCGCGCATTCCGGTGGGCCGCCTCAGCGTGGTCACCGGAGTGTCGGGTTCCGGCAAGTCGACCCTGGCTCGGGAAGTCCTGCTGGATAATCTGGCGCGCGTCGTGAGCGACCGCAAGGCATCCACCTGGTTCGGATGCAAGGACATCAAGGGATGGGAAGCCCTGGACCGCGTGCTCGAAGTCGACCAGACGCCCATCGGCAAGACGCCGCGCTCCTGCCCGGCCACCTATATCGGTTTCTGGGATGACGTGCGCAAGCTGTTCGCCGACACGCGCGACGCCCGGCTGCGCGGCTGGACCGCCTCGCGGTTCTCGTTCAATACCGGCCAGGGGCGTTGCCCCATTTGCGAAGGCCAGGGCATGCGCACGCTGGAAATGTCATTCCTGCCCGACGTCAAAGTGCCCTGCGATGCCTGCGAAGGGCAGCGCTTCAATCGCGACACGCTTGCCGTCACGTGGCGGGAGCTTTCCGCCGGCGACGTGCTCGCCATGGAAGTGGACCACGCCATCGAACATTTCTCGGCGCACCCCCGCATTCTGCGCCCCCTGCAGCTGATGCAGGACGTGGGGCTGGGCTATCTCACGCTGGGACAGCCTTCCCCCACGCTTTCCGGCGGGGAGGCCCAGCGGATCAAGCTGGTCACCGAGCTGGCCAAGGCCCGCCTGGATGAAGGTCTGACACGCAGTGGCCGGGCCTCACGCCTGCCCCATACCCTCTACGTACTGGACGAGCCGACGGTCGGCCTGTCCATTGCCGACGTCGAGAAACTGATTCATGTTCTGCACCGGCTCGTGGACGCCGGCAACACCGTTGTGGTGATTGAACACAATCTGGATGTAATCGCTGAAGCGGACTGGATCGTCGACCTTGGGCCGGAAGGTGGTAGTGACGGAGGCGAGGTCGTCGCACAAGGTACGCCGGAGGCCTTGATGGCGCTGCACGAACGCTCGCATACCGGCGCGGCGCTGAGCGAATTCATGAGCGAAGGGGAAAAGGCATGAATGTCGGCGGTCCCTACAAGTTCGATGCACCCAGGGGAGGCGGCGTACCGCAGATAGCGGGCGAACCGGCATCCGCCCCTCAACTGATCGAAACCATGCGCGCGGAACGTGGCGGCCGGGTGCCTTTGCTTGAGGGCCATTTGCGGCGGCTGCGTAATTCAAGCACGGAGCTGGGCTATGCGTGGCCTGGCGAGGCGGCGATTCGCACACTGTTGCTTGATCGCCTGGCGACGCTGGATGCCACTCAGCATTGGCGGCTGCGTCTACTGCTCTCGCCCGAGGGCGAACTGACGCTGCAGCATAGCCCCCTGCAAGCTTTGGCCGGGCCGCTCACCGTATCGGTGCAGGGACCCAGGATCGCGGGCGCGGAGCAATGGCTGCGCCACAAAACCACCCACCGTCCCTGGTATGAAGATGCCGCGGCATGGCTCGAGGCGCGTCCGCAGGTGTTCGACGTTCTGTTCTGGAACGAGAAGGGCGAGATGTGCGAAGGCACCCGCAGCAATCTGTATATGCAGGCTGCCGACGGCGCCTGGGTGACGCCGCCGATCTCGTCCGGAGCCCTGCCGGGGGTCGAGCGCCAGACGCTGCTTGAATCGGGTCAGGTGCAGGAACGCCCCATCCGTGTCGAAGAATTCATGCTGGCGCCGGCACGGCGTATTTCAAACGCCCTGCGCGGCTGGTGCGATATTCAGCTTATGGATGCCGGCGGTGAAGAAGCCACTGCACCGCCTCATCGGCTGCCGCCAGACCCATCGCCGCCGTGACCATCACCACGGAGCCATAACCGGCGCAAGAAAGCCCCTGCGGCACGCCTGCCTCTTCGCCCGCCGCCACCGTCCAGGCCGCCGGCAGGATGGCCGGCTGATCAAACCACAGGGCGCGCAACATCATGCGAGGAATGCGCTTACGCGGCTTGCCCGCCGCATCGGAGGCTCGCGGAAAACCATGCTGACGCCGCAGCGTATTGCGCAGCTTGGAGAGCAAGGCATCATTGACGGCCTGCGAAAGGTCGCCACGGCGCAGGGCCAGGGGATCCGTCTTGCCGCCGGCGCCACCGCAGATGACCAGCGGCTGCTTGCGGTGCCGGGCTTCCAGGATCATGGCGATTTTTGCAGCCGCCTGATCCGTGCAGTCGATCACGATATCGGCATCCGCCGGCATGACGGTCTGCACGTTCTCGGGGGACACGAAGTCATCCACGATCTCAACGACGCACTGGGGATTGATATCCGCCACCCGCCGGCTCATGGCTTCGACCTTGGATTGACCCAGCGTACTGTCGAGCGCGTGTACCTGCCGATTGATATTGGACTCCGCCACATGGTCCAGGTCCACAAGCGTGAGCCGCCCCACCCCACAGCGTGCCAGCGCTTCAATACACCAGGAGCCGACGCCGCCGATACCGGCCACGGCAACGTGGCCGCCACTCAGCCGCGAGAGGCCGTCCGGTCCGTACAGGCGATTCAACCCACCGAAGCGGCGTTCGGGGTCGATAAAGGATTGCTCGGTCATAGAGAGGGGATTTTAGCTGCTCTACAATGTAGGGACTTCAAAATTGCAGTCTTGCCGTTTCCTCCCAAAGTGGACACTCAGCCGATCACGCCAACCACACCGAGCGCTTCCAGCTTCCGCCTGTTGACCGAAGCTGAACGACGGGCATCCCTCGAGGCCACGCTGGCCGGTTTGCCGCAGGGGGCGGACATCTGGGTGTTCGGCTATGGCTCGCTGATCTGGCGGCCTGAATTCGACTACACGGAACGGCGCGATGCGCTGCTGCACGGCTATCACCGCTCGTTGTGCCTGTGGTCCCGGGTGAACCGCGGCACACCGGACAAGCCGGGCCTGGTGTTCGGCCTGGATGCCGGCGGATCCTGCCGTGGGGTGGCCTATCGGATCGACACCGCCCGGTCACCGGAGACCATGGAGGCCCTGTGGCGGCGCGAAATGCCCAGCGGCGCGTATATCCCCAAGTGGCTGAATTGCCGCACGGAACAGGGAACCATACGCGCCCTGGCCTTCACGATGAACCGCAACACCGACGCCTACGTGCGCGACCTCCCCGAGGAACAACTGCTGCACATCGTGCGCAATGCGCATGGCAGCTACGGCCCGTGCATCGACTATGTGCTGGAAACGGCCGATGCGCTCTTGCGGCATGACATCAACGACAAACGGCTGTTCGCCCTTGCGCACAGTTTGCGGCAATCCTAGTCGCCCGGCCTAAACAACTCACTGAAAGCACGCCCATGTCCGTCGCAGATCTTCGTCAGAAATACGGCAAATTCGAGCTACTGGAATCCGGCATGGCCGCCACGCCCGCCGAACAATTCACACACTGGTTTGCGCAGGCCCTGGAGGCCGGCGTGCCGGAGCCCAATGCAATGACGTTGGCCACGGTGGGCGACAACCAGCATCCTTCGGCACGCATCGTGTTGCTGAAGGGCTTCGATGAGCGCGGATTCGTGTTCTACACCAACTACGAGTCCCGCAAGGGCAGCGAGCTTGCGCGTCACCCGCAAGCCAGCCTGCTCTTCTTCTGGCAGCTACTGGAACGTCAGGTGCGCATAGAAGGTCGCATCGAGAAGACGTCGGCCGAAGAGTCCGACGCATACTTTCACAGCCGCCCGTTGGGATCGCGTATCGGTGCATGGGTGTCGCCGCAGAGCCGGCCCATCACCCGCGAGGATCTGGAAAACCGCAACAAGGAGCTCACGGAACAGTTGGGCGATGATCCGGCGCGCCCCCCGCATTGGGGCGGGTACCGGGTCGTACCGCACTACGTCGAGTTCTGGCAGGGTCGGCCTTCCCGCCTGCATGATCGCCTGGCCTACCAATTGCACGAAGATGGAAGCTGGAGGCTGCAACGGCTTGCGCCCTGATCCACAGGCCGCGCCCGCAACCCGCCAGACCGCCACTGAATCCGACATGAATCTGCAGCCGCCCGATTTCGACCAACGCTATTTTCGCTCGGCCCTGGGTCGATTTGCCACGGGCGTGACGATCGTCACGACCGAGACGGCAGACGGCAGACCGTGGGGCCTGACGGTCAGCTCCTTCAACGCCGTATCGCTGGAGCCGCCGATGGTGTTGTGGTCGCTTTCGCAAACGGCGTCTGCGCTGCCACACTTCATACAGGCGAAGCGCTACGTGATTCATGTGCTCTCCGCCAGCCAGCTACACCTGGCCCGCCGGTTTTCCATGGGGACCCAGGAAGAACGCTTCCGTGACCTTGCACTGGCCCGTAGCCCGCATGGGGTGCCCATGCTGGCCGATACCGACACGGCGGCATGGTTCGAGTGCTACAACGAGGCGCGGCATCGTGCGGGCGACCACACGATTTTCGTCGGCCAGGTCGAACGCTGCGAACGCCGCTACGGCCAACCCCTGGTCTATCATGCCGGCGACTTCGACCTGACGCCGTCCATCGAGCCGATTCCGGATAATTGATCGGCGCGCTCTTCCTTGAACCGGTCAGCGCGCTTTCCCTAAGTTAGACATCGACAATCAAATGGCAGACATAGACTGCATCGTTCTGGGCGCGGGCGTAGTGGGCTTGGCCATCGCCCGCGAACTGGCGTTGGCCGGGCGTGAGGTGCTTGTAATCGAAGCAGCCGAGGGCATCGGCACGGGCACCAGCGCCCGCAACTCCGAAGTAATCCATGCCGGCATCTATTACCCGCCCGGCAGCCTCAAGGCGCGCCTGTGCGTGGAAGGCAAACAGCTGCTTTACGCGTATTGCGCCGAGCGGGGCATCCCACACAAGCGGCTGGGCAAGCTGATCGTGGCGGCGAACCCCGCCCAGTCGGCACAGCTTGAGGCGATCGCCGAGCACGCGCGTCGCAACGGCGTGGACGACCTCTACCGGATCAGCGGCAAGGAAGCCGCCGAGTTGGAGCCCGCGCTGGTTTGCGATGCCGCCCTGGTATCGCCGTCGACCGGCATCGTGGACAGCCATGGTCTGATGCTGGCTCTTCAGGGCGACGCCGAGAACGCCGGTGGCCAGTGTGTGTTCATGACGCCCTTCCGCGAGGGGCGCGTGCTGGAAAACGGCGAATTTCTGCTGAGCTTCGATGGCGCCGAATCGATGGAACTCACAGCGAACTGCGTCATCAACGCAACGGGGCTGTCGGCCCCTCTGGTGGCCCGTAGGCTCGCCGGCCAACCCGAAGACAAGATCCCTCAACCCTATTACTGCAAAGGCAGCTATTTCACGCTGTCTGGCCGCTCGCCATTCAGCCGGCTGATCTACCCCATGCCTAACGAAGCCGGCCTGGGCGTGCATCTGACCGTCGACCTCGGCGGACAGGCCAAGTTCGGCCCGGATACCGAGTGGGTCGACGGCGAACATTACGATATTGACGCCAAACGCGCGGAGAGTTTCTACGACGCGGTGCGCAGCTACTGGCCGGCGCTTCCCGACGGCGCGCTGCAGCCCGGGTACACTGGCATTCGGCCCAAGATCGTGGGTCCCGGACAACCCGCAGCGGATTTTGTCATTGCCGGCCCCGAGACCCATGGCGTGCCGGGTCTGGTGAATCTGTTCGGCATCGAATCGCCCGGGTTGACCGCCAGCCTGGCCATCGGGCGCGCCGTGCGGGCGGCGCTTGAACACATCCCCGCACATAGTTGAAAACGGTTGAATCAATGAAGGAATACATTCTCACGCTGTCCTGCCCCGACCGCACCGGCATCGTGCATGCGGTTTCAGGATGGCTGCTCGGCCACGAAGGCAACATCATCGACTCGCAGCAATTCGGCGACGAAGAGACGCGACGGTTCTTCCTGCGTGTGCATTTCAGTCTGCCCGAAGCGCAGTCCACCGAGGCGTTGCAGGAGTCGTTTTCGGACGTGGCGGCCAGCTTCGACATGGACGCACGCCTGTACGACACCGAGCGCCGCTCACGCGTGCTGCTGCTGGTGAGCCGTCAGGGTCACTGTCTGAACGATTTGTTGTTCCGTACGCATACGGGCCAGCTGCCCATCGATATCGTGGGCGTGGCATCGAACCATCGTGATTTCGAAGGCATGTCGCGCGCTTACGGCCTGCCCTTCCATCACCTGCCCGTCACGCCGGACACGCGTGCCCAGCAAGAGGCACAGATCCTGGAGTTGGTCGAGCGCGAAAACGTGGATCTGGTTGTGCTGGCGCGTTACATGCAGATTTTGTCTGACGGCCTGTGTCGCGCCCTGGAGGGCCGCGCCATCAACATCCACCACAGCTTCCTGCCCAGCTTCAAGGGCGCACGCCCCTACCATCAGGCGCATGCGCGTGGGGTGAAGATCATCGGCGCCACGGCGCACTATGTCACGGCCGACCTGGACGAAGGCCCGATCATCGAGCAGGACATCGAGCGCGTGCACCACGCCATGAGCGCCGAAGAGCTGACCCGAGTCGGCAGCGACGTGGAATCGCTGGTGCTGGCACGTGCAGTACGCTGGCATGTGGAGCACCGCATTCTGCTGAACGGCCAACGCACGGTGGTGTTCGACTAAGCCGGGCAAGCCCTTCAGCCGCCCTCATCCGCCCGCGGCCACGCCTTCGCGTCGCGGGTCGGCTCCGCCTTCCAGACCTTCCCGGGTCCACATCACGCCATGCAGGCCACTAGGGAAATCAACTTCCCGGACATCGTGACCCATGGCCTTCAGCGTGGCAGCCACGCCTGTCAAAGACGTACCGGCCTCGAGTTCAGTGGCCCGATTGCGGCTCCCCATATTGGGCAGTTCAATGGCGCGCTGGATGTCCATGTCCCACATCAGAGTACCGACGAGGGCCTTCGCCACGTAATTGATGATGGCGCTGCCTCCGGGAGATCCCACGGCCAGCACCGGACGACCATCCTTCAGCACCAGCATGGGCGACATGGAACTGCGGGGCCGCTTGCCCGGCTCGACCCGATTGAGAGCGGGTCCGCCATCGGCGCCAGTGGGGTTCAGCGAGAAGTCGGTCATCTGGTTATTGAGAAGGAAGCCTTCCACGAAGATCTTGCTGCCGAAGGCGGATTCGATCGACGTCGTCATCGAGACCACATTGCCGTCGCGATCGGCCACGACCAGATGCGTGGTCGCCGGTTGTTCCAGGGCGGCGTCTTCCGGCAGCGCATCGAGCAGCCCCGCGGGCACACCGGGTTCCGCACGGCCCATCGAGCGGTCAGGGCGAATCAGCGAGGCGCGCAAGGCCATATACTCGGGATCCAGCAGCCCGTGAACCGGCACCCGCGAGAATGCGGGGTCTGCCACATAGGCATCTCGATCTGCGAACGCCAGCCGACCCGCTTCCGAAAAATAGTGCACCGCCTCGGCGGAATTGGGTCGCAGCTGCGCCATGGGCGTGTGCTGCATCAAGGCCATCATCTGAATGACAGCCAGGCCGCCCGAACTGGGCGGCGGCATGCCGCAGTAGCGATAAGCCCCCACGTCGGCGCACAACGCCTGGCGCCGAATGGCGCGGTAACCGGCCAGGTCTTCGAGCGAGAGGTCACCGGGTACCGGGTGGGCGGCCACTGCTTCGACCATATCTTCCGCCAGCTCACCTTCATAAAAGGCATCAGGGCCGTCGCTTGCCAGCCGCTCCAGGACACGCGCATAGTCCGGATTGCGCAACACATGGCCCACCGGTAGCGGCTCCCCCTGTGCATCATAGAAATACGC
>JAJUGH010000120.1 GCA_029268265.1 Alcaligenaceae bacterium
ATTCGGGCCGGGGGTGATGGAGTTCACGAATACAAAAAGCGCGAGAGACAGCCAGAGCTGGAAATTCATGATGGTGACGGCAGCTGGGAAGAGAACGCGGCCGCGGTATGCAGCACGCTTTCGAGCTTGCATATTAACGGTACCGGTCGGTACAGTACCGGTACAGTTTGTCGGATAACAATTGGAACTGGCCCGGTCACTTCGACATGACACTTCGAAACTCAGCAGACACCGAAGCCGGCGTGCATGCGTCGGCCACCGCCATTGCCACCGCCAACACCACCGTTTCAAGCGCCGCGGCGGCCGACAGATGGCTGCCCTTGCGCGCGTCCGGCGTGTCGCTGGTCGATCAACTTGCGCAGCACATTGCTGCACAGATCCGCAACCATGGCTTCAGAGTAGGGATGCGGCTGCCATCCGTGCGCGCCATGGCACAAGAGGCGGGGGTAAGTCGATTCACCGTCGTGCAGGCCTACGACAAGCTGGCTGCCATGGGGCTGATCCAGTCGCGCAAAGGATCGGGATTCTATGTGCAGCCTCCGCCGTCGCTTGTGGCGGCAGCTGTCCCTGCACACGGCGATGCCGGTTCAGAAGTGGCCTTCGACACCAGTTTCCTGCTGCGCAGCATGTTTCGTACGGACGGCGCTCAGCGCACCAGCGGTAACGCGGGCTTGCTGCCTTCCGAGTGGCTTGATGACGGCATGGTGGCTGCGGCTGTGCGCAATGTCGGGCGCTCGTTAGGCTCGAGCATCATCGGCTATGGCGATCCCCAGGGCGATCGCGGTTTCCGTCAGCGCATCGCGTCGATGTTGCAGGCGCAGGATATTCCGGCTCATCCGGACGCAAACCTTCTGAGCATTGCCGGCGTTACGCAGGGGCTGGACCTCATTACGCGTACGCTATTGCGGCCTGGCGATACGGTCCTGGTGGAAGACCCGGGATGGTTTCTGATTTTTGGGCGCCTGACCGCCTATGGCGTGAAAGTGGTCGGCGTGCCGCGCCGTGCGGACGGCCCGGATACGGTAGTCCTCGAGCAACTGGCACGCAGTACGCAGCCGAAGCTGTTCATCGTGAACTCCGCAGTACACAACCCTACCGGCCATACCCTGTCGGCAGGCGTGGCGCACGAGATACTGCGCATCGCCGAGCGGCATGATTTCATCATTGCCGAAGACGACACCTATGCCGATTTCCATCCCGGCACGCCGCTGCGGCTGGCTACGCTGGACCGCCTGAACCGCGTCATCCTCCTGGGTGGATTCTCGAAAACGCTGGCCGCGAGCTTGCGGGTGGGCTATATCGCAGCCTCTGGAAAACTGCTTCAGCAACTCACCGACGTGAAGTTGTTGGGCGGCCTGACCACGCCCATGCTCGGGGAGATGGTGGTGAGCCGGGTGCTGGCCGAAGGGAAGTATCGGCGCCATATACAACGGCTGCGAAGTCGCGTCGACCAGGCGCGGCATATCTGTTTGGGCCGGCTCGCACAGCTTGGCTGCGCCGTTGAGCACGAGCCCTTTGCCGGTATGTTCATCTGGGCGGACACAGGCGTCGATACGGAAGTGTTGGCGCGGCGTGCATCGGCGCGTGGGGTCCTGCTGGCGCCGGGGGTGTTGTTTTCACCCACTCAGAAATCGTCCTCATGGATGCGGATCTCGGTGTCCATGGTGGACGACCCGACCAGCTGGACCGTGTTGCGCTCGCTGCTGGACGAACTGCGCCGCTCGGGCGGCCGATGCGCCGGCGCGGCGCGCACTGGCGTGCCGGCCATGATGAGGCGTCCTACCGCAGAATCGTGACATTTTCATTTCTGTACGTACAGCCTGTACGTATCGGTGTAAACTGGGCGCCGTTATCCATCGGAGCATCCCATGAAAACCGAAGTTTCACGACTCCCCATGTACGCGGCCATGATGAAGGTGCCAGGTGGCCTGATGCTGCTGCCGCTCATCCTGGGTTCCATCATCGGCACCTTCGCGCCGGATGCCATCGCCATCGGCGGCTTCACGCAGGCCCTTTTCAAAGACAGCGCGCTGCCGCTGATCGCCTTGTTGATCTTTGCGACCGGCACGCAAGTGAACGTGCGTACGGGCGGCCCCATCCTGGCCACCGCCGGCACCATTATTCTGACGAAAACGCTGATTCCGGCCACCCTTATCGTCATTCTGGGCAGCTATGTCGGTCTGGACGGTATTGCGGGTGTGTCCATCCTTGCGATGCTGGCGGCCTTCGATAACAGCAATGGGGGCTTGTGGCTGGCCTACACCGGTCAGTATGGCGATAGCCGTGATCGTGGCGCCTATGTGGCCAGCGCGGTGAACGACGGTCCTTTCTTCAGCTTGCTGTTTCTGGGCGCTTCCGGCCTGGCTGATATCCCGGTGATTGCGCTGGTTGCCGCACTGGTTCCCTTCCTTCTGGGCGTCGTGGTGGGCAATCTCGATGCGGACTGGCGCAATGTGCTCAAGCCCGTGCCCAATATCGTGATTCCCTTCTTTGCCTTTGCGCTGGGCACCGGCATCAACCTGAATGCGGTGGTTTCCGGCGGCATGACCGGCCTGATCCTCGGTCTGCTGATTAGCCCGATCACCGGCTTCCTTGTCTACCTCGGCTACCGCTACATCCTGCGTCGCGGCGGCAAGAGCGGTATCGGCTTTGCAGCGGGCACCACGGCGGGCAACGCCATCGCTACCCCTGCAGTGGTCGCAGCGGCTGATCCCAGCTTCCAGCAGTATGTGGGCACGGCCACGGCCCAGGTCGCCGCTTGCGTGCTCATCAGCTCCATCCTTGCTCCCGTGCTCGCATCCTACTTCCTGAAGCGCGCGGGAGAACTGAAGGTGGCAGACGATGTGGCCATGCCTGCGGGCGGTGTGGCCACCGCTGACGCAAAGGTCTGATTGTGACTGCGCCCTATATTGCCATCGTCGCCGATGACCTCACGGGGTCGGGCGACACCGCCGTGCAGTTCGTGCGGGCGGGCTGGCAGACCCAGCTTTCCGTAGGGCGCGCTGCACCCGCCCTTGCCGATTCCGGCATCTCGCAGGCCGAGGTGCTTGCCATCACCACTCACACCCGGCCCCTGCCGGCTGATCAAGCTTCGGCGGCTGTCCATGAAGACATTGCCGCCTTGCGGGCGGCGGGTGTGGGGCGCTTGTACAAAAAGGTGGATTCCACTTTGCGTGGGCCGTTTCGGGCAGAAGTGGAGGCGGCTCGCCGTGCGTGGCGCGACGACGCCATAGCGGTGGTCTGTCCCGCATTTCCCGAAATGGGCCGTACGCTCGAGCAGGGAGTCCTGCTTGTCGACGGGCGTCCGGTAACCGAGACCTCGGCCGCCACGGACCCGGTCACGCCGGTTACCGAAAGCCATGTACCGACTTTGCTCGATGCGGCCCACATTGCCGCACATGAAGGCGAAACCGCCGAATCCCTGGCATCCCGCATCCTCAATGCCGGTCCGACCGTGGTGGTTGATGCTGCAAGCACTGAAGACATGGAGCGGCTGGCTTCCGCCATCGTGCTGATGGGCGAGCGCGCGCTGCCGGTGGGGTCCGGCGGCCTGGCCGTGCCGCTCGCCAGGCTGTGGGCGGGGGCCGATACCCGCGGCCCTGTGATCGTGGTCGTTACCTCTCAGCACTCTGAGGCTCGTCATCAGGCCGAGGCGCTGTGCGCCGCCGGCGCCCGCTGCTGGGCGCCTACGCCGGATGAACTGGCGGACCCTGCGGCCTGGCAAGCCTATTGCGATCGTAATGTGCAGGAAGCCACTACCGAGGCGGCAGGCGCCGCCTGGCTGTTGCTGGCACCCGAAGGCGTGCGCGAAGGTCTCGATTCCGATGCCGTGGCGGCTCGCCTTGGCGAGCTTGCTGCGCGCCTGGTCATGGAATGCGAAGCCGCCGGAGTCGTGGCCACGGGCGGCGATGGAGCCAGTGCGGTACTCGACGCCCTTGGGGCAGTCGGCATTGCGCTGGTCGATGAAGTCACCGGCGGCATGCCGCTAGGTACGCTCACAGGCGGAAAGAAGCCCGGCCTGCCGGTGGTGACGAAAGCCGGTGGCTTTGGCGCCGCCGATGTTTTGATCAAGGCCGCGAAAGCGGTCCGAGAAAGGAGATTTTCCCTATGACCACGAACACTGATTCCAAGCGCCTTCCCATGCTGGCGGTCACCCTGGGTGACGTGGCCGGCATCGGCCCCGAGATTACGGCCAAGATGCTGCTGGATCGCCATGCGCTGCGCGAAAAGGCGCAGCTTTTCGTGGTTGGCGATGCCGGCGTGCTGCGCAAGGCCGTGCGTGCGTTGGGGCGCGATGAAAGCAGCGTGCGGCTGGTCGAAGGCCCGGAGCAGGTACAGAATCTTCCCGGCACAATCGAGGTCCTGCAGGCCGGTCCCAACCTGGAGCATGTGCCGCTGGGCGAACTCAGTGCCGACGCCGGCGCCGGCTCGGTGCGGTTCGTCACCACGGCATGTGCGCTGGCGCGCGAGGGCCGCATCGACGGCATCGTGACGGCACCTCTGAACAAGGCGGCCATGCACATGGCGGGGCACAAATGGCCTGGTCATACCGAGCTCCTGGCTCACGAATTCGGCGTCAAAACCTATTCGCTGGTGTTGTCCGCGGGTGATCTGTACATCTTCCACGCCACCACCCATGTGTCGTTGCGTCAGGCCATCGAAGACGTCAACCCGGCGCGCATGCGTGCCGTGCTTCGTCTGGCGGGCGCCTTTGCCCAGGCCTTGGGCCGGGCCGACGAGCCAGTGGCCGTGGCCGGCCTGAATCCCCACGCCGGCGAAAACGGCATCTTCGGCAGCGAAGACGCAGAAATCCTGGCACCGGCCGTTGCCGAAGCCGAAGCCGCCGGCATCCGGGCCGCCGGCCCCATACCCGCCGATGCACTGTTCCCGCAGGCGGTGCGGGGCAAGTGGAAGTTCGTCATCGCGTGCTATCACGATCAGGGCCATGCGCCGTTCAAGTCGGTCTATGGCGATGATGGGGTGAACATCACGGTGGGCTTGCCGGTGGTGCGCGTCTCCGTCGACCACGGCACCGCTTTCGATATCGCGGGCAAAGGTATCGCTCGTGAAGATAGCCTGGTGCTCGCGGCCGAACGCGCAGCGCAACTCTCGCCGGGCTGGTCCCATGTGTGGGACACGGCACGCAACAGCACCGGAGGCTGAACCGAATGCGGTCCGGCAAAAGGGCGGGTGTGGAACCCGACGGGCTCGACCGCTCGAGCAACCTGCCGCTATACGCCCAGATCGTCGCGCTGCTTCGTGGCGAAATCCGAGAGCGCGGCCTTGCGGCGGGAACCGCCTTGCCGAGCGAGGCGGCTCTTTGCAAACGTTTCGGAGTGGCCCGCAGCGTGGTTCGCCAGGCGCTGTCCGTGCTGGTGACCGAAGGCGTGATCCGCCGAGAACCCGGCCGGGCGCCCACCGTGGCGGCTCGCACCGAGCATCGGCGCATGGTGCAGCGATCCACTGGTCTGTTCGACCAGTTCGCCGACATGGGCACGCCGTTGCGCAGCCGCGTGCTGCGCCTGGAGATCGCCCGGCCGCCGCAGGAAGTGGCCGCCTTCTTCGCATCAAGCGATACCTGGCTGCTTGAACGCCTTCGCCGTATTGATGACACGCCGCTGGCGTATGTGCGCACATGGCTGCCGCGTGGCCGAGTGCCTGAACTTGAGCCGGACGAGCTCACCGATGCGTCGCTGCATCAGGTGCTGGCCACGCGTTACGGCCTGCGGCCCGGGCGCGGCCGCCATCGCATCCGCGCCGTGGCGGCTGATTCCGCGCTTGCTGTCAAGCTCGAAGTCGCCCCCGGCAGTCCGCTGCTGATGCTCGAAGGGCAGGGGCTCGACGCCGACGGCCGGCCCATGGAGTGGTTCACGACCTGGCATCGTGCCGAACAACTGGTGTTCGATGTGGAGGTCGATCCGGCAGGCGAACAGGTTCAACCCGCGCTTTCGCAACAAGGTGCTGTGCCGGGTCCCGCCGCTTTGTCGGCACATGATCCCGGTCTTCCGGAAAACGCCGTGCCCGGCGTGCGCGAGTCCTCGGATACACCGTACCTTACCGATGCGTCAGGCTCCGATCCGCTCAGCGAAGTTGAGCAGAGGCTGGTCGGCGCTTTGCAGCAATTGCGGGCCTTGCGCCGCTCTCGCTGATTCCTTCTTCTTCGTCGCGCGGCTTTGCCACGTGTCGTTACAATGGCGCAGCCGCCACGGTGGCGGGTTCGGTTCGTGGCGCCACGAGGCCGCTGGACGCGGCGGGAGAGAGCGGATGATAGAAGGCCTGATCAAGTTGCTTGCGTTCCAGGTGCTGGGCGAAGCGCTGGTGTTCATGTTCTCCATACCGGTACCGGGCGCGGTGATCGGCATGGCGCTGCTGTTCCTGTACCTGGTTCTACGCGGTCGCCCGGATCAGGACCTGGATACGTTCACCCAGGCCTTTCTCCGGCACCTCAGCCTGTTCTTCATCCCCGCAGCCGTGGGCATCATGGCACATCTCGACCGCATCGCGCTGGAATGGCCAGCCATACTTTTGGCCTTGGTGGTCAGCACTGCGGCCGCCATCGCCACGACGGCGGTGACCGTAAGACTACTGCGGCGGTAAGGCGCTCATGTCGGTTCTTCAACATATTGCCGGGCTTCCCTTCACCTGGCTGCTCGCCACCTTGCTGGCATATCGGCTGGCATTGACCGTGCATCGCCGTGCCGGCAACAGCGCCTGGCTGCATCCCGTGGCGGTTTCCACGGCGCTGCTTGTCGTGCTACTACTGACGGCCGGTGTGGACTACGAGACCTACTTCGAGGGCGGGCGTTACATCCACGTTCTGCTCGGGCCGGCGACCGTGGCGCTGGCCGTACCCCTCTACCACCAATTGGCTCGGCTGAAGCGTGACTGGATCAGCCTGCTCGCCGGCGCGCTGGTCGGTTCGGCGATCGCCGTGGTGTTCTCCATGTGGCTGGCGGGTTTCCTGGGAGCGTCCGAAGCCACGGTGATTTCCATGGCAGCGAAGTCCGTCACCATGCCGATTGCACTGGGCATCACCGAGAAGCTGGGTGGCGTGCCGTCGCTCACTTCCGCGCTGGTCATGCTCACGGGCATACTGGGTGGTGCCATCACCCAGCCCATTCTCGCGCTCATACGCATACGCGAGACCTATATTGCCGGTTTTACTCTTGGCGTGGTGGCTCACGGCATCGGGACGGCGCGGGCCATGCAGGGCGGGCAGGACATGGGTGCGTTCGCCGGTCTGGCGATGGGTCTGGCGGGTCTGCTCACGGCAGTATTGGTGCCGATATGCCTGCGCCTGGCGGGTTTCCTGTAAGGGAGAACGGCGGCGGCAATTGCTATTCCGAATGCCGTGCTATAACCGCCCCACAATAAGCAGAAAGCAATGAAGGAGACAAGGCATGCTCAAGGTCTATGCCATTGATGGCATCACACCGGTGGTCGACCCGACCGCCTTTGTTCATCCCACGGCCGTGTTGATCGGCGACGTCATCGTCGGCCCGGGTGCCTACGTGGGCCCGCTTGCTTCACTGCGCGGCGATTTCGGACGCATCGTCATGGGCCCTGGCTCCAATGTTCAGGATGGCTGCGTGATCCATGGCATTGCCCAGCAGGACACGATCATCGAGGCAGACGGGCACATCGGCCATGCCGCCGTGCTCCACGGTTGCCACATCGGCCGTAACGCTTTGGTCGGGATGAATGCGGTGGTGATGGATGGAGCGCGGATCGGCGAAGACAGCATCGTGGGGGCCATGGCCTTCGTCAAGGCGGGCATGGAAATTCCCCCGCGCAGTCTCGTGACTGGCGCACCGGCCCGCGTGGTGAAGGAACTGTCCGACAGGCAGATTGCCGAGAAGCATTACGGGACCCGCCAGTATCAGCGGCTCACGCGACGTTGCCTGGATACCTTGCAAGAGGTGGA
>JAJUGH010000121.1 GCA_029268265.1 Alcaligenaceae bacterium
ATCGGGCATACAGGCGGGTGGTCTCCACCAGCTCGGCGGCCATGATCCACCGGCCTGCCTTCTTGCCGATGGCCGAGCCTGGGTGGATATGGAAACGGATGTCGCGCGCGCCCTGGTATGCGCCACTCTCTTCCGACTTCAGGCCAACATTTCCGAGCAGGCCCGTAAGCAGGGCCATATGAATCTGTTCAAACGTCGCATCCGTGGCATTCAGCCGCCAGCCCTGTTCGCCCACCAGCGCCGATAACTGCGTATGGACGTCGCGCCATTCCCGTAGCCGCATGGGTGAGAGGAAATGCTGGCGCAGCAGCGCCACGAGCTTGCGCTGCGACGCTTTGTGAGCCACCTGTTCGCCATACCAGCGCCATAGGCGCACGTACGACAGAAATTCGGACCGTTCATCATTGAATCGGGCATGAGCCTTGTCTGCCGCGTCGCGCTCCTGCATGGGTCGGTCGCGCGGATCCTGCACCGAGAGCGCAGAGGCGATGATCAACATCTCGGTGAGGCAGTGCTGGTCCCGCGCGGCGAGGATCATGCGGCTGACCCGAGGGTCCACGGGCAACCGGGCCTGCTCACGACCAATGGCAGTGAGGCGATTCGATTCGTCCAGCGCCCCCAGTTCCTGCAATTGCTGGTAGCCGTCGGCAATGGCGCGGCCGGTGGGCGCGTCAAGAAAGGGAAAGGCTTCGATCTCATCGAGCTTCAGTGCCTTCATGCGAAGGATTACCGAAGCCAGCGACGAACGCAAAATCTCCGGATCCGTGAAGGCTGCACGCGACTTGAAGTCGGTTTCGTCGTACAGGCGCAGGCACACGCCCGGCCCGACACGGCCACAGCGGCCGGCACGTTGATTGGCCGCCGCCTGGCTGATCGGCTCAATGCGCAGTTGCTCAACCTTGTTTCGCCAGGAATAGCGCTTCACGCGAGCCAGGCCGCTGTCCACGACGTAGCGAATGCCGGGGACAGTGAGCGAGGTTTCCGCCACGTTGGTGGCAAGAACGATGCGCCGCGCACTGCCTTGCGGCCGGAAGATGCGCTCCTGCTCCGCCTGCGAAAGGCGCGCATAAAGAGGCAACACTTCGGTGGCCGGCGGATGGTGCTTGCGCAAGGCCTCGACCGATTCGCGAATTTCGCGCTCGCCCGGCAGGAATACCAATATATCGCCGGGGCCATGACGCGCGCATTCATCCACGCCTTCCACCACGGCTTCGATCAGATCACGCTCGTCGTCCCTGTCGCGACGGCCATCATCGTTCTCCGCCTTATCGCGCTCGATCGGGCGGTAGCGCACCTCGACCGGATACAGCCTTCCCGATACCTCGATCACCGGCGCCGGCTTGCCGGCCGAGCCAAAATGCCGCGCATAGCGATCCGCGTCGATGGTGGCGGAGGTGATGATCACCTTCAGATCACGCCGCTTTTCCAGTAAACGCTTGAGGAAGCCCAGCAGGAAGTCGATGTTGAGGCTGCGTTCGTGCGCCTCATCGACAATGATGGTGTCATACCGCTTGAGGAGCGGATCCCTTTGGGTTTCCGCCAGCAGGATGCCGTCTGTCATGAGTTTGATCGCGGCGTTGGGGCCGCTGCGATCGCTGAACCGGATCTGGTAGCCCACGAGGTCACCCAATTCCGTCCCCAGTTCCTCGGCGATGCGCTTGGCCACCGAGGTCGCCGCCAGGCGCCGCGGCTGGGTATGGGCAATCATTCGCTGCGAGCCCCTGCCCAGCTCCAGACAGATCTTCGGCAGCTGCGTCGTCTTGCCCGAGCCGGTCTCACCGCAGACGATCACCACCGGATTGTCCTGGATGGCGCGCGCGATCGCTGCCCGATGAGCGCTCACGGGAAGGTCTTCGGGATAGTGGATGGCGGCCGGCAAGTTTCGGCTGCGGGCTTGCGTTTTGTGTGGGTTTTCTGACAATGGAACGGTCTTTTGCATGAAACCGGGGTGGGTGGGGTAACCGGTCATTATAATTTTCCTCTTCGCCCGCCCGCTACAACGGATGCAACACGAATGAGCTTCAACGAAATCGAAACCTACTCCGCACAGGACGCCCCTGAATTCGCACCCGCACAGTTCGTGCGATGGTTCCGGGAAGTCGCGCCCTATGTGCATGACTTTCGGGGGAAGACCTTCGTGGTCGCTTTCGGCGGCGAGCTGGTGCGCGACGGCGTACTGAACTCACTGATCCAGGATCTGTCGTTGCTGTCCGCCCTGGGGGTGAAGCTGATCCTGGCGCATGGTTCGCGCCCACAGGTCAACGAGCAATTGCGGCTCAAAGGGTATGAAACGCAATTCGGCCGAGGGACCGAACCCACCGGACCGGCCGCACTCGAATGCGCCAAAGAGGCCGCCGGAGAGATCCGCCTGGACATCGAGGCGGCTTTCAGCCAGGGCTTGCCCAACACGCCGATGTCGCATGCCAAGATACGCATCATCTCGGGCAACTTCGTCACGGCCCGGCCGGTGGGCATCATCGACGGTCTGGATTATCAGCACACCGGCGCGGTGCGCAAAATAGACGTCGAAGCGATCAAGGCCATCATAGACGAAGGCGCGATCGTGCTGCTGTCGCCCGTAGGCTTTTCGCCCACCGGTGAAGCATTCAATCTGGCGATGGAAGATCTCGCAACCAGCGCGGCGGTCGCGCTGCGGGCCGAGAAGCTGATCTTCCTGACTCAGGATCGCATGATCCGTGACAGCAGTGGCGCCACCATTACGGAGCTGGCCCGCGAGACGGCGGACCGCCTGCTTGGCGACGCCTCGCTGGACGAGGACACCCACCACTTTCTCACGCACGCTTCGCGCGCCGTAAAACGAGGGGTGGCGCGGGCGCATCTGCTGCCCTATACGCTTGACGGCTCGGTGCTGCTGGAAATCTTCACCCACGACGGCGTGGGAACCATGGTGGTGGAAGATTCGCTCGATGATTTGCGACCCGCGGTGGTCGACGACATCGGGGCCATCGTGCAGTTGATCGAACCTCTTGAAGAGGATGGCACGCTGGTGCCGCGAGGCCGCGCCGTCATCGAGCGGGATGTGGAGCGCTACACCGTGCTGGAGCACGATGGCGTCATTTATGGCTGCGTAGCCATTGTTCCCTACCCGGAAGACGGCATGGCCGAGATGGCCTCGCTCGTGGTGCATCCCGAATGGCAGGGCTCCGGCGAAGGAGAAATGCTGCTGCGCCATGCAGAAATGCGCGCCCGAGCCATGGGCGTGCGCCGCCTGTTCGTACTGACCACCCGAACCTCACACTGGTTCATCAAGCGCGGCTTCGTGCAGGGCAGCATCTCCGATCTGCCGAAGGAGCGCCAACTCACTTACAACCGCTCGCGCAACAGTCTCATCTTCATCAAGCGTCTCTGAGCCGCCGCCCGCCGCTACAATGGTTGGATGCCGCTGCCGCCATCACGGCGGGGGCGCGTTCCAACTCATATGATCAGAGGTGTATTGCATGACTCGCATGGTTCACTGTGTCAAGCTCAAGCGTGAAGCGGAGGGTCTGGAATATCCGCCCTACCCCGGCGACCTGGGCGTACGCATCTGGCGCGAGGTGTCGAAGGAGGCTTGGGCGGACTGGATCAACATCCAGACGCGGCTGGTGAACGAAAACCGGCTGAATCTGGCGGATGCCCGGGCACGCAAGTATCTGGCCGAACAAATGCAGAGCTATTTGTTCGATGACCGTGACGTGGAAGCGCACGGCTACGTCCCGCCACAAGATTAAATCGCACTAAAAATGCCGGCTCCGCTTTCGCGCAAGCCGGCTTATAACCAGACGCGAGGCTAAGCCTTAGCGCTGGATGGTCGTGTTGCCGATCGGGCCGCCTGCATCGGGGACTGTGGTGGACACCCCCTCGTCTTGCGACACAGGTGGCGGCGCAGCTGCAGCGCCGGTGTCGCGCGGTTCGTCGAGCTCGCCGCGTGCGGCACGCTCGGTGTACTTGAGCCCCGTGTGCCGGACGTCATCGCCCCGCACCAGATAGATGACGCGCTCGGCCATGTTCTTGGCGTGGTCACCGATACGTTCCAGCGCTCGTGCAATGAAGACCAGTTCAACCGATTTTGAAATACTGCGCGGGTCTTCGATCATGAAGGTCACCATGTGGCGCAAGGCGGCCTTCCATTCCTTGTCGACTTCCTTGTCATTGCGTACCACGCGGGCGGCAGCAACCGGATCCTGACGAGCAAAGCTATCGAGCATGTCGCGGATCATGAGCGAGACGCCCTTAGCCATGTGGCGCAATTCAACCACCGGCTCGAACAGCGTGTTGGCTTCATGCAGCCGGCGCGCGACCTTCGCGATTTTCTCGGCCTCGTCGCCGCAACGCTCCATATCGGTCAGCATCTTCGACACGGATAGCAAGGTACGCAGGTCGACCGCCGTGGGCTGGTGCCGCGCAATGAGCAGGCCGATCCGTTCGTCGATCTCGACTTCGTGCCGGTTCACTTCACGCTCGTGCTCGCGCACGCGATCTACATAGGAAAGATCGCCGGTCTGCAAGGCTTCGACGGCGTCCTGGATCATGGTCTCCACCAGCCCGCCCATCTCGAGGAACTGGGAACGGACCGCTTCGAGGTCTGCGGAAAACTGCCTGTTGGTGTGCTCGGTCATAACGCTCTACGATCGCGAAAAGGATTGCATTCCAGAAAGCTGGATCAGACCTACAAGGGTACCACCCTATTGTGACGAT
Source organism: Alcaligenaceae bacterium (assembly GCA_029268265.1). Classification (GTDB taxonomy): domain Bacteria; phylum Pseudomonadota; class Gammaproteobacteria; order Burkholderiales; family Burkholderiaceae_B; genus Yanghanlia. The sequence goes on from JAJUGH010000121.1 coordinate 4,699, forward strand.
TGTATGTCTGCGAGCGCCGCCTATTTGCGCTCGATTCGGCGCACGCCTGCCTGCGTCGACAGAAGCACCAGATCGGCACCGGACAGCGCGAAGAGGCCGCAACCAATGACGCCGGGTATGTCGTTAATCAGGGATTCATATCTGGCCGGGTCGTCGATATCCAGACCCGCGACATCGAGAATTTCGCCGCCGTTATCCGTAATGAAGCCTTCGCGCAGCGCCGGGCGCCCTCCGATTGCTTCGAGCTTGCGGGCCACGCTGGAACGCGCCATGGGAATTACTTCGACCGGCAGGGGGAAGGCCCCGAGGCGCTTCACGAGCTTGGACTCATCGACGATGCAGATGTAGCGGTCAGCCACAGAGGCCACGACCTTTTCCCGCGTATGAGCGCCGCCACCGCCCTTGATCATGTTCAGGTCACCATCGACCTCGTCGGCACCGTCGACGTAGATGGGCATTCCGGTGACCTCGTTGAGGTCCAGCACTTTGATCCCGAGATCCTGCATGCGGCGGGTACTGCGTTCCGAACTGGAAACCGCTGCGCGAAAGCGATCGCGATGGGGGGCGATCGCGTCGATAAAGAGATCCACCGTCGAGCCGGTTCCCACGCCAAGCACCGAATCCGGTTGCAGGCATTCCAGGGCATATTCGGCCGCGGCGGCCGCCACGTTGCGTTTGAGTTCGTTCTGATCGAGCATGGTGAGTTCCTTACGTGAACGGCGTCAGCCGCCCACGCGTTCCAGATATTTCTTTTCGGTAAAGCCGACGGTGACGCTGCCATCCGGCCACACTGCCAGCGGTCGGCGTACGAGCGCCGGAAATTCGGCCACCAGCGCCTGCCATTCCGCATCGGAAGCCGGCGCTTTACGCGCATCGGGCAAGTTGCGCCACGTCATGGACGCCCGATTCACCAGCTTCTCCCATCCGCCGAGTTCGCGGCTCCATTGCAGCAGCGACTCAGGCGCCAGCGGGTGATCGCGGTAGTCGGTGAAGTCCACCTTAACGGCCCTGTCTTCGAGCCACTGCCTGGCCTTCACACAGGTACTGCAACGATTGAGGCCGTACAGCGAGACGGTTTCCATGATGATCATCCTTTCCGATTCTGGACGCGGTTCGCGACGATTACGAACACGGCGACCAGCAGCATGAAGATGGTGGCCAGGGCATTGATTTCAGGTTTCAGTCCCAGGCGCACGCGCGAGAAGACTTCCAGCGGCAAGGTGGTGTAGCCGGGGCCGGTCAGGAACGAAGCGATCACGACGTCATCGAGCGACAGCGTGAAGGCGAGCAGCCAACCCGCCACCAGGGCGGGAGCGATGAGCGGCAATACGATGCGAAAGAACACCTTCACGGGTGATGCCCCGAGATCGAGCGCCGCTTCCTCAAGCGACCGATCGAGATCGCGCACCCGCGACTGAATGATCACCGCTACGTACGCCATGCTCAGGATCACATGACCCACCCAGATCGTGAACGCGCCGTTGTGCCCTTCCCAGCCGAATACATCGCTGAGTTCCACGAACATGAGCAGGAGCGAAATGCCCAGCACGACCTCCGGTATGACCAGCGGCGCACTGACCAGCGCAACGAACAAGGCAAATCCCTTGAACCGCCCCATGCGCGCCAGGACATAGCCGGCCCACGTCCCCACCACAAGCGCCGCCGTCGCAGTAAACGCCGCAATTACGAGCGAAAGGCGGGCGGCCTCGAGCAACGCGCGATCATTGAACAGCTCGTGATACCAACGGAGCGAGAAGCCGGTCCAGGTCGTCATCATGGCGGAGTCATTGAATGACAGGACCATCAGGACCAGGATGGGGATGTAGAGAAACGCGTAACCCAGGCCCAGCACCACGGCCCGTAGACGCGAGCTTGGCTTAGCCATTGCGGCGCCCTCCCCGCATATCCATCTGCCGCACCTGCCCGTACTGGAACAGTACCAGGGGCACCAGCAGCAATAGCACCATCACGCAGGTGACGGCTGCGGCCATGGGCCAGTCGCTGTTGTTGAAGAACTCCGTCCACATTACGCGGCCGATCATGAGCGTGTCGGCGCCGCCCAGCATCTCGGGGATGACGAACTCCCCGACCGACGGAATGAAGACCAGCATGGCGCCGGCGATGACGCCAGGCATGGACAGTGGCAACACCACCGAGACGAACGCCCGCCACGGCCTGGCCCCGAGGTCATAGGCGGCCTCAAGCAGACGCACGTCAAGCTTCACCAGGTTCGCGTAGAGCGGCAGGATGAAAAACGGCAGATACGCGTAGATCAGGCCGATGTAGACCGCCAGGTCGGTACGGTAGATTTCGAGCGGCTGATCGATCAGGCCCATGCCCATCAGCAGATTGTTGAGCAGGCCGTCGTTGCGAAGTATGCCGATCCACGCATAGACCCGCAGCAGCAGTGATGTCCAGAATGGCAGGATCACACCGATCAGCAACAGATTGCGTACCGACGGCTCCGAGCGCGCAATGTAATAGGCCATGGGGTAGCCGATCAGCACGCAACAGAGCGTGGTGATGGTGGCCATCTTCACACTGTGCAGATAGGTGGCCACATACAGGCTGTCGGTGAACAGCAATGCATAGCCACGCAGATTCAGCACCAGGTTCAGCGTGTGGTCGCTGAATTCGGCCAGGGCCGTATACGGCGGAATGCCGAACTCCAGATCGGCAAAACTGATCTTGAGAACCAGCAGAAACGGCACGAGCAGAAACAGCACCAGCCACGCAAACGGCGGCGCAATCGTGAGGATGCGCCGCCAGGCCGCGGGTGGGCGGACGGAGATCGATTTCATGATGGCAACACGGTCGCGCTGTCGTCGGACCAATCGATATAGACTTCTTCATCCACGGCAGGCGCATCCATTCGCGCCATGGCCAGACGGGGAACGGACGCTTCGACCGACATGCCCGAATCCAGACGGATCTGGTAGCGGGCATAGCTGCCCATCCAGGCCATATGACTGACTACGCCATGGCTCCAGTTCACATCGCCCACCGGCTGTTCACGATGCACTCGAATGCGCTCGGGCCGGATCG
>JAJUGH010000122.1 GCA_029268265.1 Alcaligenaceae bacterium
CGGCATGCGCGTGGCCCAGATGCGCGTGCCGCTGGGTGTGATCGGCATCATCTATGAATCGCGCCCCAACGTCACCATCGACGCCGCGGCACTGTGCCTGAAGTCCGGCAATGCCACCATATTGCGAGGCGGCAGCGAAGCTTTCCATTCGAACATGGCCCTGGGTGCCATTATTCAGCAAGGCCTGGCGCAAGCCGGTCTTCCCGCCCATGCCGTGCAGATCGTCGATACCACCGATCGCGCGGCGGTCGGAGAGATGGTGACCATGACGGAGTACATCGACGTCATCGTGCCGCGCGGCGGCAAGGGACTGATCGAACGCCTCTCGCGCGAAGCCCGCGTGCCGCTCATCAAGCATCTGGACGGCAACTGCCACCTGTACCTCGACCGCGCCGCTGATCCCGACGTGGCCCATGATGTCGCCGTCAACGCCAAGACCTACCGCTACGGCATCTGCGGCACCATGGAGACACTGCTCGTCCATGCCGACGTCGCGGCCAGCCTACTGCCGCGTATCGCGGCCACGTTGACGGCCAAGGGCGTGGAGCTGCGCGGCTGTGAGCGTACACGAGACATCCTGCCCACCGCCCTGCCCGCCAGCGAGGAAGACTGGGAGACCGAGTATCTCGAGCCCATACTGGCCGTGCGTGTGGTGGACGACATCGAACAGGCCATGGACCACATCGAGCGCTACAGTTCCCAACATACCGAGTCGATCGTGACGCAAGATATTGCGGCCGCTCAGCGCTTCCAGCGCGAGGTCGACTCCAGCTCGGTCTACGTCAATCTGCCGACCTGCTTCGCAGACGGTTTCGAGTACGGCCTCGGCGCTGAAATCGGCATCTCCACCAACCGCCTGCACGCACGCGGACCGGTGGGCCTGGAAGGGCTGACCACCATGAAGTGGGTGTTGACCGGCGAAGGACAGCTTCGCGGCTGAGGGGAAATCACATGCTCTGGGTGAAAACCTTCCATCTGCTGTTCGTCATCGCGTGGTTTGCCGGCCTTTTCTACCTGCCGCGGATCTACGTCAATCTGGCACAGGCGCCCAGCGGTCCTGTCTACGATCACCTGCTCGGCATGGCGCAGCGGCTTTATCGCTTCATGACACCGCTGGGTGTACTGGCGCTCGTTTTCGGCCTGTGGCTGTTCATCGGCTACGGCATCGGCATGGGCTCCGGCTGGATGCACGGCAAGCTGCTATTGGTGGTGCTGCTGGTGGCCTACCACGTGGTCTGTCGGCGAACCCTCACCCGCTTCGAGCAGCGCCGCGACACACACGACCACCGCTACTACCGCTGGTTCAATGAAGTGCCCGTGCTCATGCTGCTGCTGGTGCTGATACTTGTGGTGGTCAAACCCTTCTGAATGGCAACATGACCGACTCCAAACCCCGCAAGACGCTGACGCTTGCGAAAAAAACGGCTCCCACTGCGGGCGACCCGGGGAAACCCGGCGAGCGCCGGCAACGTAGCGGTGCCCGCGCGCGCCAGGTTGCACAACGCGGCTTCGACAGCGAGAAGGACACCGCGGCATCCCCGGCAGCGCCTGCACGGAGCACACCGCGAGAGCCGGGACGCAAGCCGCGTCCGGACACCCGCGATCGGCTGGTGCATCAGGAAGCGGGCGAACGGCCCGCGCCCGTGATCGAACGTCGGCCACGCGCGCATCTGAAGCCGCGTCCCCGCGACACGGAGACCTTCGACATCTTCGCGCCCTGCCCCCGAGGCCTGGAAGACGCACTACATGCCGAGCTTGAAGCCCTGGGCTACGCGGACGTCCGCCGGGATCGCGCGGGCTGTCATTTCCGCGCCGACTGGACCGGCGTCCTCAAAGCAAACCTTTATTCCCGGCTCGCCACGCGGATCATGGTCCAGGTGGCGCATGCGCCCGTCCGCACGGAAGATGACATCCTCGCGCTAGCGCATGACACCGCCTGGGAGCGCTGGTTCGGCCCGGACGACTCCTTGCGGGTGGACACCTCTGCTGTGCGCAGCCCCATGCGCAGCCTGCAATACTGCAACTTGCGCGTGAAGGACGGCATCTGTGACCGTCTGCGCGAACGAGAAGGCGCTCGCCCGGATATCGACACGGTGCGTCCGGATGCCCGAGTGCACCTGTTCCTGACAGAAGACACGGCGACGCTGTATGTGGACACGACCGGGGAGTCGCTATTCAAGCGGGGCTGGCGCCTCGACAAGGGAGAAGCACCACTGCGCGAGAACCTGGCCGCGGGCTTGATTGCTTTGGCCGGCTGGGACCCTGCCGCGCCCCTGTTGGACCCCTTCTGCGGCAGCGGCACGATCCTCATTGAAGCGGCGTGGATCGCACTGGGTGTGCCGCCCGGAATCTGGCGCCCTTTCGGTTTCGAGCGACTACGCGGTCACGATGAGCGTCGCTGGCGCGATCTGAAGGACGACGCCCGTAGCCGCATCGCCACCCGCCTGGATGCCCCGATCATCGGCTACGACATCGACTCCCGCGCCATTGAAGCGGCCCGAGCCAACCAGCAACGCGCCATGCTTTCGCCCGACACCATCGAGTTCGCGGTGGGAGATGCCCGACACGTGAAGCCCACCGGCGAGCCGGGCTGGGTCATCACGAATCCGCCTTATGGTGAGCGCATGGAGCACGACGCCGATTTCTGGCCGGCGTGGGCGGAGAACCTGAAGCGCCATTACGCAGGCTGGAAGCTCAACGTCATCACGAGCGACCTGGAGTTGCCTTCTCGCATGCGGCTGAAGGCGCATCGCCGGCATCCGGTCTACAACGGAGCACTGGATTGCCGCCTTTTCGCCTTCGATATGGTGGAGCGGGAATACCGCCGGTGAAAGAGTAAGGGATTGTATTGACCTAGGGTTTACCCTATAATAAGGGTATTCCCTAGCATCATTCCATCAACCTTTACGAAACCACCGCAATGCTTACCGATCAACTGGAACGCCGTCTCATTCAGCAGGAAATCAATAAGCAGCTGAATCTGGCACCCCTGTTCGACTTCAAGCGCGTGGCCGACAAGATTGCAGCACTCTTTGGCTACGTCCGCGTCGAAAGCACTACGCTGACCGAATCCCGCCACGCCGCATAAAGCAGCGTCGCCGAATCAGCGTTGACCCTGCCGCCCGTCTGAACTGGGGCGGCTTTTTTGCGCCTGTTCGTCACAACGTGAGAACGGGATTCGCGTGTCGCGACGCAGTGCGAGATAATGGCGCCGGTTCTCTGATTACGCCAAACACCGTACGCCAATCGCACTCATCCATGTCGCCTTCCCCCGATCTTCCCACGCCCAGCCGTTTGCGCCGCTTTGCCAGCATGATGTACGAAGGCGTTCTGCTTTTCGGCATCGTCTTCGCCGTGGGCTATGCATTCGATACGCTCACCGAGAGCCACAGCGGCCTGATGCTGCGCAGCGCCCGGCAGCTCCTGCTGTTTCTGGCCATCGGCCTGTATTTCATGCTTTGCTGGCGTGGCGGCCAGACGCTGCCCATGAAGACATGGAACATCCGGCTCGTGGCGCGTGACGGATCTCACCCCGGCCGCGGCCGGCTCGCATTACGCTATCTGCTGATGTGGCCCCTGCCCTTGCTGGCCGCACTCATTGTCCAGCAAGCCTCGCGCATGACCGGCTACACCTCGACCGACCTGCTGATCGTCTTTGCTCCCTTCAGCATATTCATCTGGAGCTGGTTCGATACCGACGGACAGTTTCTGCACGACCGCCTTGCCGGCACCCGTCTGGTCGATTCACGACGCGGGTAAACCCGCAGTGCCCGGGGCGGGCGGAGGTCAGGCATTGCACTGAAGCGTGAAGTCGGCGATGCTCTCGTTGATACGGTTGGAGAAAGTGCACCGATGAACGACCAGCATCCACTTTTGTACTCGACCTACCAATGGCTGGTGCCCGCCCAGTTCCACATCGCGCAGGTCTGCCTGCAACAGTGGGCCGAGAATCCCGGGCAGGCTCGGCGCCCCGCCCTTCTCCACGAAGATATGCACGGTCGCCAATCCGAATGGACTTATGGCGACCTGGCCGATGTCACATTCCGGCTTGCTAACGGCTTGCGCAAAATGGGCGTGTCGCCGCAGGATCGCGTCGCAGTCGTCATGCCGCCACGTCCGGAAGCAGTTGCCGCCGCCCTCGCAGTGCTCGCAACGGGCGCCATACTTGTGCCGCTGTCTCCGCAGCTGGGGATAGACGGCCTCACACAGCGTCTGCGGGATGCGGGCGTACGCACCCTTATTGCCGACCGCAGCGTCGCGCCGGAACTGCCCGAGGTGCTTCGGCAATGCTCGTCCATCCAGCAGTTGCTCGGTCTCGATTTTCAGAACGACGACACGCTATCGTGGCGCAGCCTGCTTGCGCGTGAAAGCGCCGAATTCCGGCCCTTGCCAATCCGCGCCGAGGACCCTGCGATCCTGCTCTATACCGCCGGCACCACGGGCACGCCCAAAGGCGTGCTGCATGCCCATCGCGTGCTGATCGGCATTCTGCCGGCATTCGTTGCCGCGCAGAACTGGTATCCGCAAACACGAGACCTTTTCTGGAGCCCTATTGAATGGACCACAGCGCCTGGGCTGCTGCACGGGCTCCTGCCGATCCTCTACTTCGGGCGGACGCTGGTCATGACCGAGCAACCGGCCATCGGATCTGAGGCCTGGCGCCTGCTGGAACGCTACCCCATCACCAACACATTGTTCCTGCCATCGGACCTCGGGCTCATGCGGGAATCGGAAGCGGGCGCCAGCGGAGGCGGTGCGCGGTCGTTGCGCGCCATCATGGTGGCAGGCGATACGCTGTCCGATAGCCTGCACGAGTGGGCGTCGCGCTCATTTGGCACCGAACCCAATGCCGTCTACGGCCTCTCTGAGGCGCCCGGCGTTCTCGGACACAGCAGCGGCAAATGGCCGACCCGTCCGGGGAGCCTGGGTCGCCCCATTCCCGGGCATCGCATCGCCCTGCTTGATTCCAACGTCCATAACTGCCGCCGCGGATCGGTCGGGCAACTGGCCATCAACCGGTTCGACAATCATGGCTATCCGGACCCATGCCTGTTCCTGTCATATTGGGGCAACGACTCGCTTACCCGGGCCCGCTATAACGACGAGTGGTTTCTTACCGGCGATATGGCTTCGGTAGACGAAGACGGCTACTACTGGTTCATCGGCCGAAGCGACGATATCTTCCGTGCCGGTAACCACCGCATCAGCCCGACCGACATCGAGGACTGCCTGAAGCAGCATCCCGCGGTGGCGAACGCCGCCGTCGTTCCCAAGCCCGACGGCGCAAGAGGCTGCGCCATCAAGGCCTTCGTGGTCACGGACACGGTCGCCATGAACCGGGACGGGCTCGATCCGCCCACGCTGCAGCAGGCGCTGCAGCAGCACGTATTGCGGCGTCTTGCCTCATGGCAGGTACCCAGCGAGATCGAGTTCGTGGATCGGTTGCCGCTGACTGCCGACGGTCAGCTGCGGCGCCACGTCCTGCGTGCACGAGAGCAGCAGCGCAGCATGCTGGCGGCGGCGAAAGCGGGTTCCGGGAGGAGATGATCGGCTAAAATGGAGGGATGCCCGATACCTTCAAGAAATACCTCATGGCCGACAGCAGTGCGCGGATTCAGGCAGTGCGCCTCGAAGCCGCCTGGCAGGCAGGCCTTGGTCATCAGCCCTACCCTGAATGCATCCAGCGCTTGCTGGGCGAGTTGGCTGCCGCCTCGGTACTGCTGGCCACCAACATCAAATTCCAGGGTTCGCTGGTCCTGCAGCTGCAAGGCGACGGACCGGTCACGCTGATCGTCGTGGAATGCACGGCCGACCTCACGTTCCGTGCCACGGTAAACCTTCGCGATCCCGACTCCGTCCCCGAAGACGGCACCCTGCAGTCGCTGCTGAACACCCACGGCACCGGACGCTTCACCGTGCTGCTGGATCCCGGCCGTGACACCGACATGGCGCCTTACCAGGGGATCGTCCCCATGGAAGGCGACACCGTCGCGGAAGTCCTGGAGGACTACATGCGCAATTCCGAGCAACTCGATACGCGCTTGTGGCTTGCCGCCGATGGTGAGCGCGCCGCAGGTCTGCTCCTGCAGCGGCTCCCGGACGTAGGCGGCATCGCGACGCACGACACGCCTTCGCAGGAAGGAAATGTGCAAGGCGCTGACGCCGAGGCACGTGCCGAGTCCTGGAACCGGCTCAACCAGCTCGCGGGCACGCTGGGTCAGCCAGAGCTGCTGTCCACCGACATCGACACCCTGATACGCCGGCTTTTCTGGCAAGAGACGCTGGCTGAACTGGAGTCTCAACAGGTGCAGTGGCATTGCCCGTGTACCCGTACACGGGTTGCGAATATGTTGCGCATGCTCGGCCGCGATGAAATCGAATCGCTCCTGGAGGAGCGTGGTCATGTGGCGGTGTCGTGCAACTTCTGCGGCAAGCCGTACGAGTTCGATGCCGTCGACTGCGCCGGGCTGTTCGTCGACAACCTCGACGAAAGCGGCCCGCGTAGCGTTCATTAAGTCGCCATACGCACTCGCCACAATCGACAGCGGTTGTGGCGCCGGGCACACTGCCCGGCATGAATGCCGCCAGAGCCCTTCCTCCACGTGCATCGCCCTATCCACCGTACCGGCAGCTCGGTCAGGGCAGCGTGGAGTTCCTGCTTGCGGCCGTTCCCGTTCTCATGCTGGCGCTAGGCGCCATCGAAGCCACGCACTGGTACTTCATCAGGCAGGCGATAAGCCAGGCACTGGCCCAGGCGGCCCGTAGCGCCATCACGCAACACGCCCACCCCGCCGTACTCGATCAGGCCTTCACGCACGCGCTGCTTCCCATGCATGCCGCAGCCACTCGGTCGGCGAGCATGCAGCGGATACAGCGCAACATGGCAAGACGCGAGGTGTCCAGCGGCCTGCCGGCATGGCGTATTCGAATCCTTTCCCCATCCCGCGCCAGCTTCGCTGATTTCGCGTCGGCCAACCCGGACCTGCCGCGTCATGGTTCACGTGCCGTGATCGACACGGACTACCTGCACGAGCAGCATCTGGCCCGCAGCGCCCAAGGCCGCCGGGACGGCCGCGGCCCCTTATCCAGGCAAACCATCCTCGAAGCCAACACGCTTGTGCTGGAGCTTACGTGGTTGCATGAACCGTTGCTCCCAGGTGTCCGGGGCCTCTTGCGCGCGCTCGCCCCGGCCGATACACGGTACGGGTCGGTGGCCATGGCGCGCGCCGGCTATCTACCCATCCGTCGCCAGGTGGCGATGGTGATGCAATCACATCCGGTGGAGTGGGAAATGCCGCCGCATGGGCGCGTGGTGCGCAGTTCGGTGCCGAATGAAGCAGAGCCGCCATACGGCACCGCCTTGCCGCCAGACGGTGGCGCGGGAACCGGCTTACCCCCAGGCTCAGGATTCGCGCCCGGCTGGCGGCCCTCCACGCCCGATACACCGCCACCAGATACTGGTCGGCCAAACGACCCGCCGTCGCCAGACGCTGCAGCGCCGCCGCCGGCCGGCGGAACCGATGATCCTCAACGCGAGGGCGATCTGCCCCCGCCTGCAGAGCCGGGCGCCGATGGCGGCGATGCCGCAGTGCCGCCCGATGACGGCGATGTCTGCCCGGACTGTTGCCCCTGAGACTCCGGCAAAAGGTGCACGAAGATTTCGTCTTCCTGCACCAGCCCCATTTCGCTACGGGCCCGCTCCTCGATTGCGTCCGATCCCACCGTGAGGTCCTGCAC
>JAJUGH010000123.1 GCA_029268265.1 Alcaligenaceae bacterium
GCGCTGTAGTTGGTCAGCATCTGCCGCGAGATCTGGCTGTTCGGCAGGATCATGTAGCTGTCGTCTTCCGTCAGAATTCGAGTGGTACGCCAGCCAATTTCCGTGACGCGGCCCGTGGTCTCGGAGTCGAATTCCACCCAGTCACCAATGCGGAAGGGTGCCTCCAGGCCGATGGCGATGCCCGAGAGCACGTCGGCCAGCACGTTGCGGATCGCAAAACCCAGGATGGCGATGATCAGGCCCGAACTGGCGAGCAGCCCACCGGAGGATCTCCCGATCAGCACTCCCACGGCGAGCATCGTGGCGATGGTGAACAACGTTACCGAGACCAGCTCACTCAACAGTTTGGGAGCCTTGCGTTTGCCCGTCGCCTTTCCCTTGCGACCGACAAAAGCGCGGAATGATCGCGCCAGCAGCCACCCAAAGGAGTAGAAGATGCCCACCGCGGCGATGTTGCGCAACACGATAAGGTCCAGGCCCGGTATGAGCTCATGCAGCCGCGGATGGAAGAGGTAAAGAAGCACTGACGCCGCGCACCAGGCAAGCGGCCATGGCGAAAACGTCAGGCGGAATCCTGACTTCTTTTTGGGGTCAGCTTCCGCGCTGCGTTTCTTTTTTGGTTGAGTGGTCAAGGCTTCCTCCTGCTCCGCCGGCGGAGTTGCGCCGTCGGCTTGCTGATATGGACGCGCAGCTGACATTTCCATCATCCTTGACGATCACTAATAGACCGGTCTAGTATGGCCATCATATCGTCGACGGAATAAATCCTGATGTCAGTAGCCGTCCAAAAAATCGAACGCGGGAACGCTCGCGACAGGCTGGTCCGTACCGGAGTGGAGCTGTGCACGCAGGCCAGCTTTCAAGCCATGGGCATCGAGCAGGTGTTGCGTCAGGCGGGCGTTCCCAAGGGATCGTTCTACCACTATTTCCGCAGCAAAAGGGAGTTCGGGCTCGCGGTTATCGACGCCTATGCTGAATACTTTTGCACCAAGCTGCAACGCGTGCTTGAGGACACCGAGGTGCCGCCACTCGACCGACTTCGCGCGTTCGTGAACGAAGCCGAACGGGGAATGGCGAGGCACCAGTTTCAGCGCGGCTGTCTAGTTGGAAATCTGGGCCAGGAGATGGCCGGGCTTGACGACGAGTTCCGGGAACGCCTGGAGAACGTCCTCAAATTATGGGAAGCGCAGACCAGCCGTTGCTTGAAAGAGGCGCAAGATGCTGGCGAGCTCAATGCGACGCTCGACGCAGATCGATTGGCTGAGTTCTTCTGGATCGGCTGGGAAGGCGCCATATTGCGTTCGAAGCTGACCCGCTCTTCCCGCCCCATGCATGTCTTTGCGGACACGTTTCTCGCGCATCTCGCCGCATAAAAATTTTTGGCCGTCACTAAACCGACCGGTCTAATCGTAACAAAAGGAGGAAGGTATGTTCAAGGCCGTAATACTGCGCAAGGGCGACGATGGCGCCACCCTTGCCAACGTGGAAATGGTGGAGACGAATCTCCTGCCCGAAGCCGACGTCGAAATCGACGTGGCGTTTTCCACGCTCAACTATAAGGATGGCCTCGCGATCACCGGACGCGGTCCGGTGGTGAGGCAGTGGCCCATGGTGCCCGGAATCGACCTTGCGGGCACCGTCGTGAAAAGCAATAGCGCCGATTTCCCCGAGGGGTCTGAAGTCATCGTGAACGGCCACGGGATGGGCGAAGTACATTGGGGCGGACTGGCGCAGAAGGCGCGCGTTCCCAGTGCGTGGCTGACGCGCAAGCCTGAAGCGTTGAGCGCGAAGGACGCCGCGAGCATCGGCACGGCCGGCTACACCGCGATGTTGTCCGTGCTGGCGCTGGAGCGCCATGGTGTTCGCAAGGACGACGGCCCTATCCTGGTGACCGGAGCGAACGGCGGGGTGGGAAGCTTTGCATTGGCGCTACTGGCCCGGCGAGGCTATGAAGTCGTCGCGTCGACGGGCCGCCCCTCGGAGAACGAGCGCCTGCAAGCACTGGGCGCAGCCCGCGTGATCGACCGGGACGAACTCGCAAAACAAGGCAAGCCGCTGCAGAAAGAACAGTGGGCCGGCGCGATTGATTGCGTCGGCAGCCATACCTTGGCCAACATCTGCGCCCAGACCCGATACGGTGGGGTCGTAACCGCCTGCGGACTGGCGCAAGGGATGGACTTTCCAGCCACGGTCGCGCCTTTCATCTTGCGTGGTGTGACGCTCGTCGGAATCGACAGCGTTTACGCGCCGCAGGCACTGCGGGAAGAAGCCTGGCGTTGTCTTGCACAGGAAACAGACCCGCGTCTTCTGAAAGAGATCGCGAGCGATGTGACGATCGAAGATAGCATCGAGCAGGCGCATAAGCTCATGCGGGGCGAAGTGAAGGGCCGCATCGTGGTCGACCTGGCGGCCTGACATGGGCACCACGGCGTCTTTTGATAACGGCCTGGCGCTGGAAGAGCAACGGCTCGTCGTCAACGCGACGGACTTTGCCCGCGACCATTTGGCGCACAACCCCTCATTTGATTCCGCAGGTCACCGTGAACTATTGCGGCTCGCGTGTGGTGTCGGCCTGGCCGGTATCGAAGTGCCTGTCGAGTCGGGCGGGGCGGGTGCGTCGTTCTCTGCGAGGATGCGAGTTTGCGAGGAGCTTGCGCGCACCCATCCCGGGTTCGCGTTCTCGCTTGTAAATCACCACAACATCGTGTCGCGGATCGCACTCTCCGGCCAGCCGAGCGTGAAACGGGATCTGGTCCCTGCCATGCTTGAGGGAGCGCTGATAGGCTGCACGGCGATGACCGAACCGCAGTCCGGCAGTGATTTCGCGGGCATGCAGACGACGGCGACCCGTACGCAGGACGGCTGGCGCCTGAATGGCGCCAAGGCCTGGATCACCAACGCCAGCCTTGCCGATGTTTTCCTCGTGTATGCGCAGACGGATGCGGCGGCCGGTGCAGCAGGCATCGCGGGGTTCATCGTGCTGGCGGAAGACGCCGGCTTCATACGCGGCGACGCATACAAGGCAACCGGCGTTGAAGGGATGGCGGTCGGCCAGTTCAGCCTGGAAGATTGTCGGGTTCCCGAAGAGCGCGTGCTTTACCCTGCACCGGGCGGGTTCAAGGCGGCCCTTCGAGGCGTCAACCAGGCACGGGTGCATGTGGCCGCAATGAATGCCGCGATGGTCGAAAACGCCATGAACACTGCGTTGCGGCATGCCTCATCACGCCAGGCCTTCGGTAAATCGATTGTGGAATTCCAGGGCGTCGGCTGGTCACTGGCCGATGTGGCAACGCATCTTCATGCCATGCGCCTGCTCGCTTATGTCGCGGCGGAAGCCATTGATTCAAACCACGACGCCCAAGTCTCGGCCGCCATGGCCAAAAAATACGCGAACGATCATGCAGCATCGGCAATCTCCGCGTGTATGCAGGCCATGGGAGCGCGTGGAATCACGGATGAAGTTGGCCTCGCGCGGCTGCTCGGCTGGGCGAAAGCATTCTGCTACACCGACGGTACGCCCGAAATGATGAACGAACGTATCGTGCGCGCCCTGCGCAAGAACACACAGGAAGTAAGCATGCAGCACTGAGTAGGTCCCTATACGAAAAGGAGGAGACATCATGAAGTCGCACCGCTTGTTCGCCGCAGCCACCCTTGCATTGGGCGCTGTGCTGTCTGGCCCGGAAGTGGCCTTGGCTGAAGAAGAATACCCCTCTCGCCAGGTCCGGATGGTCGTACCGTTTCCCCCGGGCGGTTCTGTCGATTACATCGCCCGTATCGTGGTTCCAGAGTTCGCCAAGAAGCTCGGCACCAATGTATTTATCGAAAATAAGGGCGGCGCAAGCGGGGCCATCGGGACCGGGGATGTCGCCCGCGCAGCCCCGGATGGCTACACGCTGTTGATGGTCTTCGACACACATGCCGTCAATCCGCACATCAACAAGAGCCTGCCCTACGATACGTTCGAGGCGTTTGACTACATCACGGGGATGACGCGGGCGCCCATGGTTCTGGCGACGCGCAAGGACTTCCCGGCGGACTCGCTGTCGGGCTTCATTTCTTACGCGAGGGAGCATCCCGGCGATGTCACGTATGGCTCCTCCGGTGTCGGTGGATCCAACCATCTGACTGCACTGGCGCTGTCCAAGGCCGCCGACATCTCGACGCTGCATGTGCCCTACAAAGGTGGCGGCCCGATGCTGACCGCACTGCTCGGCGGCGAAGTCGACTTTGTCGTCACCACGTTCCCGCTTGTCGTCGAGCGCATCAAGACGGGCCAGATGAAGGCGCTTGGTATGGGTAGCGACCAGCGCGTTCCGCAACTGCCGGATGTCCCGACCGTATCGGAGCAGCTGCCCGGTTATTCAGCCACGTCATGGATTGGCCTAGTGGGTCCAGCCGGGCTACCCGAGGACGTCGCGGAAAAGGTCAACGAAGCGATGCGCCAAGCCTTGAACTCGCCCGAAGTGAAGGACCGCCTGACAAGCGAGGGCTTCGAGATCATGGCCGGCACGCCAGCGGAGTTCAAAAGCTGGGTGCGGGATCGTTATGCAGAAGCCGAACAGCTGATCAAGGCTGAGAAGATCGCAATGAACTAACCGGCACCAAGACCGGCATAGGGGAACGGAGGACGACATGGGTGATATGCCACTGCATGAACACTTGAGGCTGCACGCTCGGAACACACCGGATAAGGCGGCAGTTATCTGGTATGGCCGCACGATCAGCTACGCGGAGCTGGATGCGCTCACGGATAGGTGTGCGGCGCTCCTGAAAGACCTGGGCGTCGGCAAAGGGGAGCCGGTTGCGTTGTTCATGCAGAACTGTGCGCAGTACATCATTGCGCACTTCGCTATCCAGAAGCTAGGCGCAATCGTCAGCCCATGTAGTCCTCTATTCAAGCAGTTCGAGCTCGCCTATCAGCTGCGCGACCTTGGCGCGAAGGTGATTTTCGCTTCCGCAGATCTCGTGTCCGTCGTCGAAGCGGCAAGGCCGGAAACGAGCCTGCGGCACGTGATATCAACGCAGTACAGCGACTTCTTGCCGGCGGCCCCGACGTATACCCCGCCACCCGAGGTCACGCATCGCAGCGCCGAAATCCCTACCGGCACGATCGATTTGTGCCAGGCCCTCGAGCGCATTGAAGGCGGCCAGGCGGCAGCGCCCACATTAGCGGAAGCGCAGGACGAGCGCGAAGAGCATCTCGCAGTCCACATATCGCTGGATGACACCGCGCTCCTCGCCTATACCTCCGGCACGACCGGGCGGCCGAAGGGCGCGATGCTGACGTATCGCAATGCCGTGTTCAAGGCGAAACAGGGCGCAATTGCAAGTGGGCTGACGAGCGACGATGTTCACCTGGCAATTCCCCCGCTCTACCACATCTCTGGAATGCTCTGCGGCATCAACATACCGATTTACCTTGGTGGAACGATCGTGCTGCATTACCGCTTCAATGCGCACTCGACGGTGGAATCCATTCAACGGCATTGGCCGACGTACTGGAAGGGTATTGCGCCCATGCTGCCCGCGATTATGGACGATCCGCACTGCCAGGGCTTTGATCTGTCAAGCCTGCGAAAATGCCCGGCCACGAGTTTCGGGATACGGACCACCCCCGAGCTTGCAGAACGATGGCGCGTATTCTCTGGCGGCGCCCAGGTGTACGAAGCGGGGTATGGGCTCACGGAGACGCATACGTTTGACTCGGTCACGTCGCCCGATGCGGTTCGATGGGGCACCAACGGCAGATTGCTGCCTGGGGTGGAATGCCGCGTGGTCGACATCGAGACGCAGGAACCCGTACCGGCCGGTCACGACGGAGAAATCTTGCTTCACAGCCCAGGCTGCTTCAAGGGGTATTGGAATCAGCCCGAAAAGACGGCCGAGACGCTCGTTGACGGATGGGTAAGGACGGGTGACATCGGTCACCTGGATCCAGATGGCTACCTGACCCTGTCGGGTCGAATCAAGGAGCTCATCAAGGTATCCGGCTACAGCGTCTTCCCGGAAGACGTCGAGTCGATACTCGCCATGCACCCCGCGGTGGAGCAGGCCGCAGTCATCGGGGTGGAGGACGCCAGCAAGGGGCAAGTGGTTGCGGCCTTCATTGTCATCAGACAGGGGACTGAACTCGAGGCCGCGACGCTTGTTGCATGGTGCCGCGAAAATATGTCCGCCTACAAGGTACCGAAGATCGTCGAGTTCCGTGATGCGCTGCCGATGACGCCCTCAGGGAAGGTCAAGCGTAACCAGCTCAACCTGGATCGCCACGAGCCGGTTACGAACTAGCTGCGCGCCAGACGCAATGGGCATGGCAGTGATATGCTTTTTCCATGCCCAGTAAACGCATGCTCCGTCGCCCCAAACATTGGTTGGCCGCCGGCCTCCTTGGTGTTGCCGGCGTGGCGGGGTACACCCAGCTGGATGAATGGCAGCGCCAGCAGATCTTTTCCGTAGAAGACTCGCAACGCTGGTGGCGAGAGGCGCCCGAAGGCACCGAGATCTTCGACCTGACGCTGCCCAACGGTCACCATGTCCGTACCTGGTACTGGCAGCATCCCGATCCGAGTGCCCCTACCGTACTTT
This sequence comes from Alcaligenaceae bacterium, assembly GCA_029268265.1. Taxonomy (GTDB): domain Bacteria; phylum Pseudomonadota; class Gammaproteobacteria; order Burkholderiales; family Burkholderiaceae_B; genus Yanghanlia. Next base: position 6,589 of record JAJUGH010000123.1, read on the forward strand.
ATCTGCATGGGTCTCGGTGGAACCTGAATGGCAGCGTGTTTCGCATGGAAGGCTGGATGGACATGGGCTTTTCCGTACTGGCCATCGATTACCGCGGTTTTGGCGAGTCCACGCAGTTGCTACCGTCGGAACGCAGCGCTCGTGAAGATGCCTTGGCGGCGCTCGAAGAACTTGCAAGACGTCAGCCCAGCGCGGAGCGACGTTTCATTTTCGGCCACAGCCTGGGCGGTGCGATTGCCATTGACCTGGCGGCCCGCGCGGATGACATCGACGTGGCCGGCATCATTGTGGAGTCGAGCTTCACCAGTATCCAGGACATGCTGCCTACGGTGCGTGGCGGCGATTTTCCAGGCTTGAGCTTCTTCGTGACCCAGCATTTTGCGTCCACGCGCAAGCTGGCCGCCATCACCGAGCCGCTGCTCATCATCCACGGTACCGCTGATCGCGTGATTCCTCACACCATGAGCGATGAGCTTTACGCGGCCGCGACCAGTGTGCCGGAGGGAATGAAGCGCTTGGTGAAGATCGAAGGGGCTTCCCATTCGGGATCGGTGCGAAACGCCAAATACGAAGAAGCCGTTACCGCGTTTGCGCGGGACGCGATGCAACGCATGGCAAACTGAATGGACTCAGTGTGCCGCGGCTGATTCTGCTTACCGTCTTCACCATGCTCGCCTTCGCGGGCAACTCCGTCCTGTGCCGCCTGGCACTCAAGGACGGGCACATCGACCCCCTCAGTTTTACGCTGCTTCGGCTCTTCAGCGGTGCGTGCATTTTGGCGATCTTTGCAGTGGTAAAGGCGCCGGGCGCCGGTAAACGCTTGCAGGGAACATGGTTCGGCGCGCTTTCGCTCCTGGTCTATGCCCTGGCATTTTCGCTTGCCTATGTCGGTATGGATGCGGGCCCGGGCGCGTTGATTCTTTTTGCGGCGGTGCAGTTCACCATGTTGGCGTACGGCCTGCTCAAAGGCGAGCGCATGCGGGGGCAAGCTGTAGCGGGCCTGGTGGTCAGCATTATCGGGCTGGCTCTGCTGCTCCTTCCCGGAAGCAGCGCACCACCACTTGGCAGTGCCAGCCTCATGGCACTCTCCGGAGTCGCGTGGGCCGCCTATA
>JAJUGH010000124.1 GCA_029268265.1 Alcaligenaceae bacterium
ACCTTTGCATAGGGGGCAGGAGGCGGCGCGCGGTCTGCGATCGCTGTGTCACCGGAATGCGCGCAGCTTGCGAACACGCAGCAGGCCGCGGCGGCTGCGTAACGGGATATCGGGAACATGGCTCATCCTCGTGGTCGGAAGGTCGGCGACGTGCCGACCGTGACCATTGGATGCAGCCAAGCTGCAGCCGGTTCGCTTTTATAGTTGCTCAGGCGCCTAGTGGATGCAAGCCCCCGTCCATGGCCAACACGGCGCCGGTCACGTATGCCGCGCGGGCTGAGGCCAGGTAGAGGGCCGCATCCGCGATTTCCGACGGCTCGGCCATGCGCCCCAGGGGGATGGACCTTTCCATTGCGTGGCGCAGTTCCTCAACGGGCTTGCCGGTGCTGGCGGACTCGGCTTCGAGCCGGCCTTGCACGCGATCGGTAAGTGTGGCGCCAGGGTTGATGGCGTTGATGCGCACGCCCTTATGACCCCATGCGTGGGCCAACCCTGCGGTGGCCAGCATGAGCGCGGCATTGGCCGATCCGCCGGGCAGATGCACGGGTGATGCAACCCGACCCCCGATGCCGATGATGTTCACGATGGCGCCCCGGCCGCGCCCCACCATGCCGGGCAATACCGCCTCCATGGTGTTGATGTAGGTAAAAAACTTGGCGTCCATGGCGTCGCGCCAGGCCTGAGGATGCAGCTCCGCCGGGGGATGCCGCTTTGCTGAACCGGCGGAATTGACCAGGATGTCGATGTCGCCCAACTCGTCTTGCACTTCCTGGGCGGCGCGCATGGCAGACTCCGGGTCGCGCAGATCGGCGGCGGAGGAAAAGGCGTGAACACCCTGACCCTTCAGCTGCTCTTGTGCTTGCCGCAGATTGCCGGGATCACGCGCCACAATGGCCACCTTGGCGCCTTCCCGGGCGAACGCTTCGGCGCATGCCAGGCCAATGCCCTTGCTGCCGCCGGTGATCATCACGACTTTGCCTTCCAACTCCAGATTCATGTAACTGTCTCCCGTTATTTTTTTGTCTGCTTCGCGATGGGGCGAATTCGATCGAAGTATACGGGCATGTGCACCGGCTTAGTGCATTCCCTAGGTGTGCACGCAGGGGGTTTCATGCACAATGCTCGACATGCAGGTGAGGAGACTGGCTCTGCATGAGCAAAAAACCGAGCTCATCGGTATCAATATAATTACAAAAAAGCAGTACTGATAAAAAGTATAAAGAACGAAAAGGCCGGCACGTGTGTGCCGGCCTTTAGTCATTGTGGTGACTGTAGTCACTGTGTTCGAAGCAAGACCTGCACGGCGCCTGACCCGCCGTTTTCTTCGCTGCATTCTATATAGGCGGTCACCTCAGGCAACTGCGTCAGCCAGCGCCGCACCGTAGTCTTCAGCACCGCGTTGCCGTCGGGCGAGCCATGACCCTTGCCATGCACGATGCGTACGCACTTCACATCATGCATGAGGCACGATGACAAAAAGCGGTCGAAGCGATCACGAGCGTCTTCCAGCGTACTGCCATGCAGGTCCAGGCTGGCGCCGATCGGCCACTTGCCACGCTTCAGGTCACGAAGCACATCCGTGCCATGCCCGGATTTCAGGTAGTGGGTGTCATCGTGGTCACTGGTCGCCGGTGTGTAGCCGTCGGATAACGTCCGGGCCTTCCCGGCTGGAGTAGTGGCTGATGGTGAGTCCGCCGCCGGACCATGCAGGGAATCCTTGCGCGGTCGGCGGTCGGGCTTCCTGGTCTTCGCGGCGGGTTCCACTCCCGCGGCTCGCAGTCGCCGCTCCTTCAGTATCGCTGCCGGCGCGGGCGCGACCGGCGCAAGCAGTTGACGGCCCGGGTCCTTGATCCGTTCCACATACCGTACGGCGCTCTGGAACAGTTTGCGATCTTCTTCGGTAAGAAGGTCTGGCGCAGGCGGTGCCGGTTCGGAGCGCGGAGCGCTGATCTTATGCCCGGCCGCGGGCCGCTTGGGCGCCGCGGGCCTGGCATCGGATGCGCCGGGCGGCAGGAACTTGGCCCGCTTCCGAGATTTCGCGGTAGCGGGCGCCGCGGCCGGCTTTGCAGATTCCTCGGCCTGCTGGCGGAGTTTCTTCAGATCGGCCAGGCCGCCTTTATTCCGCTGCATTCTCCAACCACCGCTGTGCGTCCAATGCCGCCATGCAGCCTGTTCCTGCGCTGGTGATGGCTTGGCGATAGACGTGATCCTGCACGTCGCCGGCCGCAAAGACGCCCGGAACGGAGGTCATGGTGGCCAGCGCCTCGCGACCGCCGCGCGTAATGATGTAGCCGTCTTCCATGGCGAGCTGCCCTTCGAACAGCGAGGTGTTTGGCTTGTGGCCGATCGCGATGAAGACGCCCATGACGGCCATCTCGCGCGTTTCGCCAGTCTGATTATTACGCAGGCGCACACCGGTGACGCCGGAATCATCCCCCAGGACTTCGTCGAGCTCCTGGAAGAGCGCCAGTTCGATATTGCCGCTCGCGACCTTCTCCATGAGCCGGTCGACCAGAATGGGTTCGGCGCGGAACTTATCGCGGCGGTGCACCAGGGTGACCTTGCGGCAGATGCCGGACAGGTAAAGCGCTTCTTCCACGGCGGTGTTGCCGCCGCCCACGACGATTACGTCCTGGTTTTTGTAGAAGAAGCCGTCGCAAGTGGCGCAACCGGATACCCCGCGGCCCATGAAGGCCTGTTCGGAAGGCAGCCCCAGGTATTGCGCGGCGGCGCCGGTGGAAATGATCAGCGAATCGCAGGTGTAAGTGTTGCCGCTGTCGCCCTTCAGCTCGAAGGGGCGATCGGAGAGCTTCACTTCAGTGATGTGGTCGAACACGATTTCGGTGTTGAACCGCTCGGCATGAGCCAGGAAGCGCTGCATCAGCTCTGGCCCCTGCACGCCCATGGCGTCCGCCGGCCAGTTATCCACGTCCGTTGTGGTCATCAGCTGGCCCCCTTGCTCGAGACCGGTGATCAGCATGGGCGCCAGGTTGGCGCGTGCCGCATAGATGGCGGCGCTGTATCCCGCCGGACCGGAACCGAGAATGAGGACTCTTGCATGGCGTGGTGTGGTCATTGCAGTGCACCCTTAATTGAACAACTGCCAATTATAATGGCCCGCATGGCTAGGCTACCCGCTACTCCGTCCCGCTCCTCCCGCAACGTTCGAAATGGTCCCTCGCCGCTGCAGAGCCGGCTCTCCGGACTCGCTCGCGAGGCGCGATGGATCGTGTTCGCCGCTCTGGCAGTATGGCTGGGGCTGGTGCTGAGCACCTGGGATCCCGCCGATCCGGCGTGGTCCCATTCCGTGCATTCTTCCGTCACCCAGAACCGGGGGGGCATCCTCGGCGCCCACGTCGCCGACTTCCTGTTGTTCCTCTTTGGCTATTCCGCATGGCTTTGGGTCGTGCTGCTGACCCACCGCGTCGTGGTCGGCTTTTTGCGGCTCACCGGTTCCTTGCATGCCCCCGCAGCCGAAGTGCTCCCTCGCGTCCGTTGGGAAATCGGCATTGGTTTCACCATGTTGTTCATCGGGTGCATGGGCATCGAAGCCTTACATCTGCGACAGCTGGGCGCGGAACTGCCGGCCGAGGCCGGGGGGCAGCTGGGCCGCCTTCTGGCGGACATTCTGGCTTCCACGTTCGGCCTTGCCGGCTGCACGTTGGGCCTGCTGGTACTGGTAGCGGTCGGGGCAAGCCTGTTCTTCGGGTTCTCGTGGCTGCATGTGGCCGAGCGCGTCGGCACGTTTGTGGAACGCGGGGTCAAGCGCATCCTGGAATTCAAGGCGGCGCGAGACGACCGTCGCGTCGGGCAGGTCAGCAAGGCCAAGCGGGACGAGACCGTCGTGGCTCGCCAGGTCGAACTGGTGCACGAGCAGCCCGTGAAGATCGAACCCGCGGTCACCACCGTGCAGAAATCCGTGCGGGCCGAGAAGGAAAAGCAGACCACGCTTTTCACGCTGCCGCCCGACCCAGCCGGCGGGGATTTGCCGGCCATCAGTCTGCTGGACATGCCTTCCGAAAGCGTCGAGACGGTATCGCCGGACACCATTGAATTCACCTCCAGGCTGATCGAGAAAAAGCTCTCGGACTTCGGGGTGCGCGTGACGGTTGTGTCGGCCCAGGCGGGGCCGGTCATCACTCGCTACGAAATCGAGCCCGCCACCGGCGTGAAGGGCAGCCAGATCGTGAACCTGGCCAAGGACCTGGCCCGGGCGTTGAGCCTGGTCAGCATTCGCGTGGTGGAAACCATCCCCGGCAAGAACCTCATGGGCCTGGAGCTGCCCAATCCCAAGCGGCAGGTGGTGCGTTTGTCGGAAATTGTCGGCTCCCAGGTGTATCACGCCAACCCCTCGTTGCTCACCCTGGCGCTGGGTAAGGATATCGCCGGCAACCCGCTTGTGGCCGACCTGGCCAAGATGCCCCACCTGCTCGTGGCCGGTACCACCGGCTCGGGCAAATCGGTCGGGATCAACGCCATGATCCTGTCGCTGCTGTACAAAGCCGACCCCACCGAAGTGCGCATGATCCTCATCGATCCGAAGATGCTCGAAATGAGTGTCTACGAAGGGATCCCGCATCTGCTGGCGCCTGTGGTCACCGACATGCGGCAGGCTGCCAACGCGTTGAACTGGTGTGTGGCCGAAATGGAAAAGCGTTATCGGCTCATGAGCAAGCTCGGTGTGCGCAACCTGGCCGGGTATAACGCCAAGATCCGCGAGGCGCAGAAGCGCGAGGAACCCATCCCGAATCCGTTCTCGCTCACGCCGGATGCGCCTGAGCCGCTCTCCACGCTGCCTTTCATTGTGGTGGTGATTGACGAGTTGGCCGACCTGATGATGGTGGTCGGCAAGAAGATCGAAGAGCTCATCGCCCGCCTGGCCCAGAAGGCTCGTGCGGCCGGCATCCACCTCATTCTGGCCACGCAGCGCCCCAGCGTGGACGTGATTACCGGGCTCATCAAGGCGAACATTCCAACGCGTATCGCCTTTCAGGTATCTTCCCGCGTCGATTCGCGCACCATTCTCGATCAGATGGGTGCTGAAACCCTGCTGGGTCTGGGCGACATGCTGTACATGCCGCCCGGCTCGGGCCTGCCGGTGCGCGTGCACGGGGCCTTCGTGCACGACGACGAAGTGCACCGCGTGGTCGATTCCCTGAAGGAACAGGGCGAACCGAACTATGTAGACGGCCTGCTTGAAGGGGCGTCTGAAGGGGAAACCGGCGACGGCGTGGGTTCCGTCACCGGCTTCACCGACGCGGAGTCCGACCCGCTGTACGATCAGGCGGTCGAGCTGGTGCTGAAGAACCGGCGGGCCTCGATCTCGTCGGTGCAGCGTTATTTGCGCATTGGCTACAACCGCGCGGCACGTCTGCTTGAGCAGATGGAGCAGGCCGGCCTGGTCTCTCCCATGCAGGCCAACGGCAACCGCGAAATTCTCGTTCCGGCGGGGAAGGCAGGAAATGATGATGATTGAACACACCAGCACCAAGCCTCTGCGCAGCGTGGCCAAATGCCTGTTTGCCGCCGCCATCACTTTTGCGGCGGCCACCTCATTCGCTGCAGAGGCCCAGTCACAGCTTCAGCGCTTCGTGAAGGAAGTGCAGTCGGCCAAGGGAAACTTCACCCAACAGGTCGTGGATGCGCAAGGGCAATCGCGGCAGGTGCAGGAAGGGGAGTTTGCCTTTGAGAGGCCGGGCCGCTTCAGCTGGCATACGCTCAAGCCTTATGAGCAGGTCGTGGTGTCTGACGGCAAGGTATTGCGCCAGTACGATCCGGACCTTGCCCAAGTCACGGAAAGGCCCGTAGACGAGTCCATCGGGGCTTCACCGGCTGCCATTCTGTTTGGCTCAGGGAGCCTGGAAGACGCATTTGAACTGTCCAATCTCGAAGACCGCGACGGTCTGGCGTGGTTGCGCGCCACGCCGCGCGCAGGCGATGCCGGCTTTGCGCATGTCGATATCGGCTTCGCGCAAGGGAAGCCGCAGCGGCTCGAATTGCTTGATGCCTTCGGCCAGACCACGCGTATCGGCCTGACCAACATTCAGGCGAATCCCAGCTTGCCCGCAGACGCGTTTCAGCTCGATGTTCCTGCCGACGTGGACGTCGTCAGGATGCAATAGCCTCCATGTCCACCAGCGACGATCTCTTTCGCGGCGAAACGGGCGGAGCCTATGTGCCGCTGGCCGAACGCATGCGTCCGGCCACGCTCGACGACGTCGTCGGCCAGAAGCACTTGCTTGGCCCCGGTAAACCCTTGAGGGTGGCGTTTGAATCGGGCCGCCCGCATTCAATGATCTTCTGGGGGCCGCCGGGCGTCGGCAAGACCACGCTGGCACGCTTGATGGTGGCAGGCTTCGATGCCCAGTTCATCGCCATCTCGGCCGTGTTGGGTGGAGTCAAGGACATACGCGATGCCGTAGTCGCAGCACAGGCAGCGCAGGGCAGGGGACGGCGCACCATTCTGTTCGTCGACGAAGTGCACCGCTTCAATAAGGCGCAACAGGACGCCTTTCTTCCCTATGTAGAAAGCGGTCTGTTCACGTTTATTGGCGCGACCACCGAAAACCCGTCCTTCGAAGTCAACTCCGCGCTGTTGTCGCGTGCACGGGTGTATGTGCTGCACGCGCTCACTTTCGAAGAACTGGCCGAGCTGGTCGACCGGGCGGTGGAAATCATCAGTGCCGAGCCGGGGCAGCCGGCCCTGAGTTTCGAGCCCGATGCACGCGAGCAGCTTGCTCGGTGGGCGGATGGCGATGCGCGAAGATTGATCAACGCGGTGGAAATCGTGTCCGAATCGGCGCGTAACGCCGGCCTGGAAAAGGTTGACCCCGCGTGGCTCGAGACAGCGCTCTCCCAGAGCCTGCGCCGCTTCGACAAGGGCGGTGATGCGTTCTACGACCAGATCAGCGCGCTGCATAAGGCCGTGCGCGGATCCGACCCCGATGCATCACTCTACTGGTTCTGCCGTATGCTCGATGGCGGGGCGGACCCCCGATACCTCTCGCGCCGTCTGGTACGGATGGCCGTCGAGGATATCGGGCTGGCCGACCCGCGCGCCACGCAATTGACGTTGAACGCGGCCGACATCTACGAGCGGCTGGGATCGCCCGAAGGCGAGCTCGCGCTTGCCCAGGCGGTGGTTTATCTCGCCTGCGCCGCCAAGTCGAATGCCGTATACAACGCGTATAAATCGGCGCGGCGCTATGCGGAACAGCACGGCAGCGCGCCGGTCCCGATGCATCTGCGCAATGCGCCTACCCGTCTCATGAAGGAGCTCGGTCACGGGCAACGCTATCGCTATGCCCACGACGAGCCACATGGATATGCGGCGGGCGAGCGCTATTTTCCCGACGGCCTGGGCAGCACCTTCTACTCTCCGACAGATCGTGGCCTGGAAGGTAAAATCCGCCAAAAGCTGGACTTCCTGCGTGAACTCGACGCCGCCCACAAGTCCCGTTGAACCCTCTCATTTCTTGGTTTATTCATGCTTGATCAGAACCTGCTGCGCAAAGACCTTCCCACCGTCGTCAAGGC
>JAJUGH010000125.1 GCA_029268265.1 Alcaligenaceae bacterium
CCGGCACTGCGCTTCACTACCGCATGGGAGTCCGAGCGTCTCGAGCAGCACCCGTAGCGAATCGGGCGACACAACGCGATCCTGGCGGTGCACGTCGCGCCACTCCACCTGCAACCCGGCCGCTACGGCAAGCTCATTCAATAAGGCGTCGCCGGATCTGCTCATGATGGTTCGCGTTTATCAGTAGCAGGAGCCGCCACACGAGTGGCCAGAGTGCAGTACGCCGGCAGAAGGCCTGCCAGCAGCGATGCCGTCGCGCCTTGGGTGCTTTCGTGGAAGACCGTTTCGGCGGCATCCCGCAGGCCCGGGGCAATTTTCACGTTCTGGTCAGAGAGGTTGCAATACAGGCTGAGTCGCGAGCCGTCTCCCAGCACCCAGCGGGCGACGACGCAGCCATCGCCCAGCACCGCGACGGATTCGCAGGTCGTACCTTTGAGTACCGGCACAATGACTTCGCGACGCAGCGCAAGCAGGTCGCGATAACGCGTACGCCAGCGCTGCGCCCGCTCGCTGTAGGCGCTCTCCACCTTGCTCCTCTCCCAGCTTTCAAGCGCATTCGGATCCGGGATGTCGTCCTGCTCACCATGGAAGTCCGGGAACTCCGAGCGACGCCCGCGCTTCACTGCCTCGGCGAACTCTGGGTCCGCAAAGCTGGTGAAGTAGAGAAAGGGGGTATCGGCGCCCTGTTCTTCACCCATGAAGACCAGCGGGATGAAGGGGCTCAGCAGCTGCAGCGACACTGCGGCCTCGAGCGCGCCAGGCTGGTTGCGGCACAGCACCGAGAGGCGCTCGCCGAGCGCACGATTGCCCACCTGGTCGTGATTCTGAATGAAGAACACAAACGAGGTCGGTGCCAGCATGTACGACGGCTCGCCTCGCGGCTTGCCGCCATGCGCTGGACTGGGCTCGCCCTGGTAGATGAAACCCTGCGCCAGGGCACGAGCCAGCTTGTCGGTGGCACGCTCCGCGTAGGCGGCGTAATAACCGCGGGTCTCACCCGTGAGGAGATGGTGAACGACATGGTGTGCGTCGTCATTCCACTGGGCATCGAAGCCATGACGCAGCAGGCTCGCGGTGTTGTCATCGTTCTCGAGCACAAGATGCACCTCGCGCTGCGGCACGCAGCTGCGCAGCCACGGCGCCAGTTCGCCAAGCCACGCATCTTTGTCCACGATGGCATGCACGGCGTCGAACCGCAGACCATCAAAAAGATACTCCTTCAGCCAGTAAAGCGCGTTGTCGGCAAAAAACGCGCGTACCGGTTCCTGACGAAAATCGATCGCGGGGCCCCATGGCGTGTCAACGTCTTCGCGAAAGAACTGGGGGGCATACGAAGACAGGTAGTTCCCCTGGGGGCCGAAGTGGTTGTAGACCACGTCCAGAAAGACCATGAGCCCAAGCCCGTGCGCTTCATCGATCAGCGCCTTGAGGTCGTCCGGCGAGCCATAGGCGCGATCCGGCGCGTAAGGCAGCACGCCGTCATAGCCCCAGTTGCGCTCACCGGGAAAGTCGGCGATCGGCATGAGCTCCACCGCAGTGAAACCCAGTTCCGCGAGGTCCCGCAGACGTTCACGCACTCCCCTGAAGCCGCCCATCAGGCCGACATGGGCTTCATAAAGCACCACTTCGCTCCAGGGACGGCCACGCCAGCCGTCGTTAACCCATTGGTACGCATCATGATCCACTACCACGCTGGGCCCATCCACATCCTGCTGCTGCAGGCGTGAAGCCGGATCCGGAACCCTTCCGACGCCCGCCGGCTCAAACGAGTAGACGGTACCCGGCGCACAAGCGTGCTGTGCTTCAAACCACCCGCCTTCCATTCGCTGCATGGCGACGGCCTCGTCATCCACATGGAGGGTCACGCTCTCGGATGCCGGCGCCCACAACCTGAATCCGAAGCGGCCGTCCTCCAGCTTGTGCACGCCGTGTCTGTACCTGCCCTTGATCGTCATGTCTGCTCCTGCCGTTCCACACGGGCGATCAGCAACACGAGGGCATGTGCGCCCACCGGGGCTCGCTCTGCAGGTGCCGCCGTGGCAATGGCCCGGATGTTTGTGGTGTCCAGTACCCGCTCCCAATGCACCGGCGATTCGGGCAACACGAATTCGATGTCGCCTTCGCTGCCATTGACGAGCACCAGAGAGACCTCGACCGTGCCATCCTGTAGCCGGCAAGCGCGACGCATGCCCAATACCCGCCCTTCCCCGAACTCCCACGCCGACTCGCTCATGACCGAGCCATCCAGGTCATACCACTGCAGCCGGTTAACCCCGGGAATGATTTCTTCGTTGGGATCCAGGAACCGGTCGATGCGTAGCGAAGGATGCTGGTGACGCAGCTCAGCCAACCGGCATACGAAACGGGAGAGGTCGCGGCCGGTGGGCATCTCGAGCTGGCGCCAGTCCAGCCACGAGATCTCATTGTCCTGGCAATAAGCGTTGTTATTGCCGCGTTGGGAGTTGCCCATTTCATCGCCCGCCAGCAGCATGGGCGTGCCATTGGCCAGGTAGACAGTGGCCAGCATCGAGCGCAACACGCGTTCACGGATTTGATTCACCGCACGATCGCGTGATGGCCCCTCGGCGCCCCAGTTCCGGGAGAAATTCTCGGAGTGGCCGTCCGAGTTCCCATCGCCGTTGTCCTCGTTGTGCTTCTCTTCGTAGCAGACAACGTCATAGCCGGTCTGGCCATCATGCGAAGCAAGATAGTTGATGGACGCCCAGGGCCGCCTGAAGCGGCGATCGAACAGATCGGGCGAACCCGCCAGCCGGGTGGCCAGTTCGGGCCGCATACCGGGCTCGCCCCGCCAGAACCGGCGTACTGAGTCCCGGAACCGGTCGTTCCATTCGGCAAAGCCGGGTGGGTGGTTTCCAAGCTGGTAGCCGTCCGGGCCGATATCCCAAGGTTCGGAAATCAGCTTCAGTCGGGAAAGCACGGGGTCCTGCAGAATGGCATCGAAAAACCCCGAGCCCGGGTCGTAGCCCGTGCCTTCGCGCCCCAGCGTCACCCCGAGATCGAAGCGGAAGCCATCCACCTGATAGCTTTCGGCCCAATACCGCAAGGAATCCATCACCATCTGAAGCACGCGTGGGTGCGACAGGTTCACGGTGTTTCCGCAGCCCGTATCGTTGATGTAGTAGCGCTCCTCGCCGGGCATCAGACGATAGTAGCTGGCGTTGTCCAGCCCCCGCCATGACAGCGTGGGGCCAAGTTCATTGCCCTCGGCCGTGTGGTTGTACACGACGTCCAGCAGGACTTCGAACCCCGCAGCGTGCAGATCGCGGATCGCCTTGCGAAGTTCGTTGGGATGCCCACCCGGAAGGTAGGCCGGTTCCGGTGCAAAGTACGACAGGGTGTTGTAGCCCCAATAGTTGCGCAGCCCGCGCTCCACCAGAAAATGGTCCTGCAGGAAAGCATGGACCGGCAACAGCTCAATGGTGGTGACGCCTATGCGATGCAGATGCTCAAGCAAATAAGGATTCGCCAGCGCCGCGCAGGTTCCGCGATAGGTCTGCGGCACCCGCTCGTTGAGCATGCTCAGCCCCTTGATATGGGCTTCGTAGATGATGGTGTCGCTCCAGGGCGTGGTGGGTCGCCCGGCACGGCCCCAATCGAAGGTGTCGTCGACCACCACGCATTTCGGAACGAAAGGCGCCGAGTCACGACGATCCACGGTCAGGTCCGCCTTGGGGTGCTGCACACGATAGCCGAACACGGCGTCGCCCCACTTCACCTCGCCCATCAACTGGCGCGCATAAGGATCGATCAACAGCTTGCTGGGGTTGAAACGATGCCCGCGGCGCGGATCATGAGGACCGTGCGCCCGATAGCCGTACACCATGCCGGGTAAGGCGCCAGGCAAATAGCCGTGCCAGATCTCATCGGTGCATTCCGGCAGCACGTAGCGCTTGCGCTCGCGCCGCCCGTGAATGTCGAAGAGGCATAGTTCAATCTTCCAGGCATGGCCTGAGAAAACCGCGAAATTAACGCCCGACCCGTCGTAGGTGGCTCCCAGCGGGTATGGCCTACCGGCTTCGAGCTTGTCAGGAAAAGGCACGCCCGGTCTCATCATTGTTCTCCTTGTGAACCGGATGGCGTCAGCATCAGAGTCGCCAGTGGCGGCAGGCTGAGATTCAGACTGTATGGCTTTCCGTGAGAAGGCTCGGTCGCGGCCTCGACACTCCCGCCGTTGCCCATACCGGAGCCGCCATAGGCGGAAGCGTCGGTGTTGAGGATCTCGTTCCAGATGCCCCCGACCGGGACACCGACGCGATACCCTTCGCGTGGCACGGGCGTCATGTTGCAGGCCACCAGCACGTAGTCGGACTCATGGCACCGCAAGAAGACAAAAACGCTGTTTTCAATATCGTCACCCACTAGCCACGTAAAGCCTTCCGGCAGTGAATCGGATGCATGTAGCGCGGGATGGCGGCGGTACACGGCATTCAGGTCGCGCACTACATTGCGCAAGCCCTCGTGGCGGCCGTCGGCAAGAGCGGCCCAATCCACCTGCGCATCGTGGTTCCATTCCGCCCGTTGCCCGATATCCCCGCCCATGAACAAAAGCTTTTTGCCGGGATGCCCCCACATGAAGCCAAAATAGGCGCGCAGGTTGGCAAACTTCCGCCACTCATCGCCCGGCATGCGGCCGAACAGCGACCCCTTGCCATGCACTACTTCATCGTGCGAAAGGGGCAGCACGAAATGCTCGGTGTGGGCGTAAACCATCCCGAATGTCATGTCGTGATGGTGGTAGCGCCGGTGAATGGGGTCATAGCCCATGTAGCGCAAGGTGTCGTGCATCCAGCCCATGTTCCACTTGAAATGGAAGCCGAGCCCCCCGGCATGCACCGGCGCCGTCACGCCGGGCCAGGCCGTCGACTCCTCGGCCACGACCATCGCCCCGGGGGCATGCTCAGGCACCAGCGTATTCAGGTCCCGCAAAAAGGCGATGGCTTCCAGGTTCTCGCGACCGCCATAGGCGTTCGGCCGCCATTCGCCATGCTTGCGGCTGTAGTCCAGATACAGCATGGAGGCGACGGCATCCACACGCAGCCCGTCAACGTGGTAGCGGCGTGCCCACTCCAGTGCGCTGGCAAGCAGGAGATTGCGCACCTCGTGCCGGCCGAAGTTGTAGATCAGCGTATTCCAGTCCGGGTGATAGCCCTGCTGCGGGTCTTCATGTTCGTAGAGCGCCGTGCCGTCGAAGCGCATCAATCCGTGCTCATCAGTGGGGAAGTGCGCAGGCACCCAATCCAGGATGACGCCGATACCCGCAGCATGGCAGGCGTCCACAAAGGCGGCGAAGTCATTCGGCGAACCATAGCGGGCGGTCGGGGCGAACAGGCCCAGGGTCTGGTAGCCCCAGGAGCCACCGAAAGGGTGCTCGGTGATGGGAAGCAGCTCAATGTGCGTATAGCCCATCTCCTTAACGTAGTCGATCAGCTCGGCTCCCCGCGTGCGCCACTGTGCCTCGCCCTCCCCCGGCTGGCGACGCCACGAACCGAAATGCACCTCATAGATGGAAAGCGGGGCATCGTGCGCCTGGCGTGCCGCCCTTTCCTGCATCCAGGTATCGTCGGTCCAGTTGAAAGGGGTCTCATCCGCCACGACCGAAGCCGTCGCGGGCGGGTTCTCCGTTTGCCGCGCCACCGGATCTGCCTTCAGGGGCAGGCGATGCCCGTGGGCGTCATGAATGGCGTACTTGTAGCGATGCCCCGCCCGCGCTTCGCTTACGAAGACTTCCCAGACGCCTCCGCTACGCAAGGCCATCGGGCTGGCACCCTCGTTCCAACCATTGAAGTCGCCCACGACCGATACGCTGCGGGCATTGGGCGCCCACACCGCAAACCGGACGCCCTGTCTTCCGTTGTGTTCGACCACGTGGGCGCCGAGGCAGTCCGCCAGGTCCCAGTGGCGCCCTTCGCCGATGAGGTGCAGATCCAGCTCGCCCAGCAAACCGTCATGGGACATCATGATCACTCCTGCGTGCCGGACGAACCGACAATGTCTTGCGCATCGAGAATTCGGCGCGCCACACGCAGCAGCCCACGCAGCGGAACCGGCATCCAGTCGGGCCGATGGGCCGCCTCATAGCAGACCTCATAGGCGGCTTTTTCAAGCAAGGCCAGATCCAGAAGGTGCTTGCGCGTCTCAGGGTCGGATGGCATCAGCTGACCGCCGTCCGCGGACTGCTCCTGCCACAGTTCGATCTCCGTCTCGTAACCTCGCAGCAAGGCCTCACTGGCGGTCGCGCAGAATCGTTTGATGAGCTCATGCCGCCGATTCGCCAGGTCTGCCGTATCCGGAATGGCGAGCGACTCGGCTTCCGCCGTAATGGCGCTCGCACTGCCCGTGCCGGCATGCGGCAGGGAGTCGAATACCGCCACCGCATAGTCGAAGGAACGTAGCAATCCCGCCAGGTCGCGCGTCGGGAAAGAGCGCGCGCGCCTTTCCTCCAACGGGCGTACCGGTTCCCCTTCGAAATCGATGAAGTACACATCGCCCTGAGCGATCAGGATCTGACCCAGGTGCAGGTCGCCATGTATCCGGATCAGGAGACAGTCCTTGCTTTCCTGAGCACGGCGTTCCACCTGCTCTTCCAGCGCCGCCCGATTCTCCTTCAGCTCGTCCAGCACCGCAACGGCGGCCTCGTCGAATTCGCTCCGATGCTTTTCGGCCGCCTTGAGCGCGGACGCGAGCATGCTCCGTATGGACTTCGCCCAACCGCGGGCCGCCGCGGCATCCACCACCTCCGGCGTAAATGCCGGATCGTCGCAGGGCTCGGCCAATACGCCGTGCATTTGCGCGAGCCGCCGGCCCATCATGTGTGCCACTGCCTCGTAAGGAGCCAGCTCGTCTGCATAGTCCTCGCCGCTTTCACCGGTCAGCGCCGCCGTCTCCAGGCTGCGCTTGAGGAACTCTTGCGTCCATGACCAGGCATCCCCCTGATTGTGAACGCGGCGATGCGCCAGCATGAGCGTATGCGAGGTGCCGTCGGGCGAAATGCGCAGCACCTCACCCAACAGCTCTGCCGCATTGGGATACCCCGCCTGTGTGAGGCGACGTATCATTTCAGCCTCGGGGTGCACGCCAGGTACGACGTGACGCAGCAGCTTGAGCATGATGTGTTCGCCCACCAGCATCGTGCTGTTGGACTGCTCACCGTGGAACCACTCCACCTCGGTCTCGGCGGACCATTCCAGCTCGGATAAACCCTTTTCCCCCTGGAACTTCAACATTGACCGGGAACCACCTACCGGCAGGTGATGCTCCTTAGCACTACGCAGGTTGTCGAGCATGGACAAGGCGAAGGAAGGCAGCGTGTACGCTTCCGTGACGTATCCAACCTCCGGCCCCCGGCGAACCCGCGCCAGGGCGTAC
>JAJUGH010000126.1 GCA_029268265.1 Alcaligenaceae bacterium
ACCTGATTAATGTCGCCGGTGACGACCATTTTTGACCCGTCCCCGAGTCGAGTCAAAAACATCTTCATCTGTTCCGGCGTCGTGTTCTGCGCTTCGTCGAGAATGACAAACGACTCGTTCAGCGTGCGCCCGCGCATATAGGCCAGGGGCGCGATCTCGATGGTCTGCTTTTCAAACAGGCGTTGAACCTTGTCGAAGCCCATCAGATCGTACAGGGCATCGTAGAGTGGGCGCAGATAGGGGTCCACCTTCTGCACCAGGTCGCCGGGCAGAAAGCCCAGGCGCTCGCCTGCCTCGACCGCCGGCCGGGTAAGGATCAGCCGCTGGACGCTCTCGCGCTCCAGTGCGTCGATGGCGCACGCCACGGCCAGCCAGGTCTTGCCAGTGCCGGCCGGCCCGACGCCAAAGGTGATGTCGTGCTTCAGAATCTGGTTCAGGTAGTCGCGCTGACGCGGTGTGCGAGGACGCAGGTCGCTGCGCCTTGTGCGCAGCGTCAGGCTCATGTCGTCCACCGGCGGCAATTCGGGAAGCGGGGTGGCGGCGGCCTCGGCTTCCGCCTCGTCGCTACGCTCCTGAGGCAGGCGGCCCGCTCCCAGCTCAACCAGGCCCAGTTGAATGTCGTCTATGGATAGCGGCCCTTTGGCGGCCCGCTGGTGAAACCATTCCACCGCTTTGGCTGCCGCTCCGGCGTTCTCGCCAATCAAGGTGACCTGGCTGCCACGGCGGCTTAGCGCCACGTTCCAGCCATCGGCAATCTGGCGCAGGTTTTCGTCCAGAGGGCCGCAAAGATCGGCCAGCTGGGCGTTGCCGCCTTCGAGCCTGACCACCACGGAATTGCGAGATTGAGAACTCATGCAGGATCCTCTTGCAGCGTTGCGACAGGCTCGCCACTCATGACGAGCCGGCCCCGCAAGGTGTTGGTCATGGTGTGCGTGATGACGACATCCACCATGGTGCCCACGAGCCGCGGATGACCGACGAAGTTCACCACACGGTTGTTCTCGGTGCGGCCGGCGAACTCGTTCGGATCCCTCTTCGAAGGGCGCTCAACCAGAATTCTCTGCACAGTGCCCACCATCGCCTGGCTGATGGCCGCCGCCTGTTCATTGACCAGAGCCTGCAGACGGTGGAGCCGATCCAGCTTTTCTTCCTGCGGGGTTTCATCCGCGAGATCGGCAGCCGGCGTGCCCGGCCGGCGCGAGTACACGAAGGAGAACGACTGATCGAAGCCTACGTCGCGGATCAGATCGAGCGTTTTCTGGAAGTCCGCTTCGGTCTCGCCGGGGAACCCCACGATGAAGTCGGAAGACAGCACCATGTCGGGCCGTGCCTGGCGCAGGCGCCGCGCAATCGATTTGAACTCGAGCGCGGTGTAGCCGCGTTTCATGGCTGCCAGCACACGGTCGCTGCCCGCCTGGACCGGCAGGTGAAGAAAGGGCACGAGCTTCGGCAGCTTGCCATGCGCCTCGATGAGGCGCGAGGTCATTTCCTTGGGATGTGAGGTCGTATAGCGGATGCGCTCGATGCCCGGGATCTCGTGCACGTATTCAAGCAGCATGGCGAAGTCGGCGATGCTGCCGTCGTCACCCATGGGGCCACGGTAGGCGTTGACGTTCTGACCCAGCAGGGTCACTTCCTTCACGCCCTGGTCGGCCAGATCGGCGATCTCCACCAGCACGTCTTCGAACGGTCGTGACATCTCGGGACCCCGCGTGTAGGGCACGACACAGAAGCTGCAGTACTTGCTGCAGCCTTCCATAATCGACACGAAGGCGGTCGGGCCTTCCATGCGGGCGGGCGGCAGGGCGTCGAACTTTTCAATTTCCGGAAAGCTGATGTCCACCTGCGAGTGGCCGGATTGGCGGCGGCGCGCGATCAGTTCGGGCAGCCGGTGCAGGGTCTGCGGGCCGAATACCACGTCGACGAACGGTGCGCGAGAGACGATGGCGTCGCCTTCCTGACTGGCCACACAGCCGCCCACGCCGATCACCAGATCCGGGTTCTGCTGCTTCAGGTGGCGCACTCGGCCCAAGTCAGAAAACACCTTCTCCTGAGCCTTCTCGCGCACCGAACAGGTGTTGAAAAGGATGATGTCGGCCTCTTCGGGTGAAGACACGACGCTGGCGCCGTGCGCCTGCCGAAGCACGTCGACCATTTTGTCGGAGTCGTATTCGTTCATCTGGCAGCCGAACGTGCGGATGAACACCTTCTTGCTGCCTGCTTGAGCTGCACCCGACCCGTGGCCAGGCTCGTCTTCGTCTTCGGAGGACGGCTTGGCGGGCGCCGGGGAATCTTCAGGCTCTTCGGGAAGAATCAGGGGAGAAGGGCCGGGCTTGGGCGGCGTGGCCGGAGCCGGCGTGCCGCGGGAGGGACGCTTGATGGAAATTTCTTGCATGATGGCTTGCCGTGACGGGTGTATATCCCGGGGGCGAAAAGTTGCTTGGACCCTCGATTGTAACGCGCAGGTGAACGCGGCCGAAACATTGGAGTGGCTATGTGATCCGCAGCATGTAAAACGCCGGCCCTGGGGCCGGCGCTCATGCAGTCTACAAGCAAGGGGCATGGGCGCCCCCGAAATCCCTAGGCAATTTCTGCGCTCGGGTCTTCCTTCTTGGGAACCTTGACGAGGTCTTCGCGCTTGACGCCCAGCCACATGGCAATCGAGGCGGCGACGAACACGGATGAGTAAATCCCGAACCAGATCCCGATTGTCAGCGCCAGCGAAAAATTGTGCAGGGTGGGGCCGCCAAAGAAGAACATGGAAAGCACCATCATCTGCGTGGAAGCATGGGTGATCACCGTACGCGAGATGGTTTGAGTGATGGCACTGTCTATGACCTCGCGCGTTTCCGTCTTGCGCTGCTTGCGGAAGTTCTCGCGGATCCGGTCCATGATGACCACGGATTCGTTGACCGAGTAGCCCAGCACCGCCAGGACGCCCGCCAGCACCGACAAGGAAAATTCCCATTGGAAGAAGGCGAAGAAGCCCAGGATGATGACCACGTCGTGCAGGTTGGCCACGACGCCGGCCACGGCGAACTTCCATTCGAAGCGGAAGGCCAGGTAGATCATGATGCCGATGACGACCACCAGCAGCGCCATCAGGCCGTTCTCGACCAGCTCACGACCTACCTGCGGCCCCACGAACTCTACGCGACGCAGTTCGACATCCGGTGCGGCCGCCTGCAGGGCCCCCATGACGCTTTCGCTTTGCATGGCCGACGTCTCGCCTTCACGTATCGGCAGCCGGATCATGACGTCGCGCGAAGTGCCGAAGTTCTGGACCTGGAAGTCGGAGTAGCCCAGGTCGGCCACGGCGCTTCGGACTTCGTCCAGCTGAGCGGCCTGCGGGTAGTTCACCTCCATGACCGTGCCGCCGGTGAACTCGATCGACAGGTGGAAGCCGCGCGTTGCGATGAAGAATACGGCCGCCAGGAAGACGACGATGCTGATGATGTTCAGCACCACGGCGTGGCGCATGAACGGGATGGTACGGCGGATGCGGAAAAATTCCATTGTGCGCTCTCAACTTTGAGGGCAGGCGCGCGAGGCGCCGCCCGAAATCAGTCCTTGGGCTTCCAGACCTGCCCGATGGAAATGCTCTGCAGCTTGCGCCGCGAGCCATACCAGAGGTTGACCAGTGCTCTCACACCCACGATGGAGGAGAACATGGAGGTCAGGATGCCGATGCAGTGGACCACCGCAAAGCCACGTACCGGCCCCGTGCCGAAGGCCAGCAACGCAAGGCCCACGATAAGGGTGGTGAGGTTGGAGTCGAGAATGGTGCCCCACGCCCGTTCAAAGCCGAGGTTGATGGCCTGTTGCGGGGAGTGCCCGGCCCTCAGCTCTTCGCGGATGCGCTCGTTGATGAGCACGTTCGCGTCGATGGCCATACCCAAGGTCAGCGCGATAGCCGCAATGCCGGGTAGTGTGAGCGTGGCCTGCAGCATCGAGAGGACCGCCAGCAGGAGCAGGACGTTGAACATCAGCCCGGCCGTGGAGAACAGCCCGAACAGACGGTAGTACAGCACCATGAAGATTGCGATGGCGATGAATCCGTACAGCGTGGAGTCGAAGCCCATCTTGATGTTGTCTGCACCCAGGCTTGGACCAATGGTCCGTTCCTCGATGATTTCCATGGGAGCGGCCAGCGAACCGGCGCGCAGCAGCAGCGCGATGTCGGCGGCCTCCTGTGCGTTCATGCTGCCCGAAATCTGCACCTGACCGCCCGGAATTTCGCTGCGGATGACGGGAGCCGTGACCACCTGGCCCTTGCCCTGTTCGAAGAGCACGATAGCCATGCGACGGCCGATGTTGTCGCGCGTCACATCGCGGAAGATGCGCGCGCCCTTGGCGTCGAGCGTGAGGTTGACGGTGGCCTGTTGGGTCTGCTGGTCGCGGCCCGGTTGGGCGTCCTGCAGGTTCTCGCCCGTCAGGATGACTTGACGGCGCAAGAGCAGGGGCCGGCCGTCGGTATCGTTGAAGCGCTCCAGGCCGAAAGGCACGGTGCCCGCGGCAAGCGCGGCCGAAGCCGTGGGCGAATCGTCGACCATGCGGATTTCAAGCGTGGCGGTGCGGCCCAGGATTTCCTTCGCCTTGGCGACGTCCTGAACGCCTGGCAACTGCACGATGATCCGGTTGGAACCTTGTTGCTGGATGATGGGCTCTGCCACCCCCAGTTCATTGATACGGTTGTGCAGTGTGGTGATGTTCTGGCGCAGTGCGTTGGTCTGCACTGTGGTGACGGCCTGTTCGGTCAATTGGCCGCGAATGGTGAACTGGCTGCCCGATGTGCCCGTTGCCGTGAAGGTCAGATCAGGCAATGTGCGGCGCAGTTCCGAAATGGCCGTGTCGCGGTCGGCCTCTGAGTTGAACGATGCCACCACGGAGAAATCGCTGCGTTCAACGCCGGCAAGCGGTACGCGGGCGTCGCGCAGGACCGCGCGCACATCGTTGGCCAGCGTGTCATACCGCCCTGTGAGTGCACCATCCATGTCGACTTCCAGCAGGAAGTGCACGCCGCCGCGCAGGTCGAGACCCAGATACATGGGATTGGCGCCGATGGCGGTGAGCCAGGATGGCGATGCGGAAAGCAGGTTCAGTGCAACCGTGTAGGAGGGGTCGTTCGGGTCGGGATTGAGCGCGCGTTCGATCAGATCTTTCGCTCGCAACTGCACGTCGGTGCTGTCGAAGCGTACGCGTACCGTACCGGTGGGGCCGCTCTGCTCGAAGAATGAACCGGTGGTTTCGATTCCACTTTCGCGCAGGATGCCTTCCACCTGATCGAGCATGGACGGATCCACCTTGACCGTCGACTTGGCCGGGGCGATCTGCACCGCCGGGGACTCGCCGAAGAAATTGGGAAGGGTATAGAGCAGCCCGATGATCAGCGCCACCGCTACGGTGAGGTACTTCCAAAGGGGATAACGATTCATTCTCTGTCAGCAGGCGGAAGGACGTAGGAACCCCGGGGCGAACGCCCCGGAGAGAGGAGCGTTGCGGCTCAGAGCGACTTCATTGTTCCCTTGGGAAGCACCGAGGTCACGGCATTGCGCTGCACGATGGTTTCCACGGGGCGGTCGGCGAGGTTGGAGACGTCCATCGTCACGTAGTTGTCGCTCACCTTGGTGATGCGGCCAAGCAGTCCGCCCTGGGTGATGACTTCGTCGCCTTTGGCCAGGCCTTCCACCAGCTTGCGATGTTCCTTCTGGCGCTTCATCTGCGGCCGGATCATCAGGAAGTAGAGAATGACGAACATCAGGATGATGGGCAGCATGCCCATCAATGCATTCTCTCCGCCGGGTGCGGCCTGGGCGATGACGAGAGGCAGGGTTTCGGTGAACATCAGGTGCTCCTGTAGTTTTTCGAGATAACTCTCTATTGTAGCGATAAGGGTCTGGCGTGCGCGTGGGTGATTTCACTGGGCGCAAGCCAGGCGTTTAGGGTGAAAACTGGGGTCCGGACATCACTCTATGCCGCGTTGCCGGTCGCGATGAAAAGCTTCGCGCCAGGACTCGAACCGGCCTTCAGCGATGGCCTCGCGCATTTCCGCCATGATCCTCAGGTAGAAATGCAGATTGTGCAAGGTATTGAGCCGCGCGCCCGTGATCTCGTTCGATCGCTGCAGGTGGTGCAGGTAGGAACGCGAGAAATTGCGGCAGGTGTGGCAGTCGCAACTGGGGTCCAGCGGGCGCGTGTCATCACGGTAGCGTGCGTTGCGTATCTTCACGTCGCCGTAGCGGGTGAACAGCCAGCCGTTGCGAGCATTCCGGGTGGGCATGACGCAGTCGAACATGTCCACGCCGCGGCTCACGCCTTCAACCAGGTCTTCCGGTGTACCCACGCCCATCAGATAGCGGGGCGAGTGAACGGGCAGGCGCGGGGCCACGTGCGCCAGCACGCGCATCATGTCTTCCTTGGGTTCGCCTACCGACAGGCCCCCGATGGCATAGCCTTCGAAGCCGATATCCAGCAGGCCGGCCAGCGATTCATCCCGCAGGTGCTCGTACATTCCGCCCTGGACGATCCCGAAAAGCGCATTGGGATTTCCGATGCGCAGGAACTCGTCGCGGGAACGCCGGGCCCATCGCAGCGACATCCGCATCGACGTAGCCGCTTCCTCCACGGTGGCGGGACGCCCGTCCAGCTCGTAAGGGGTGCACTCGTCGAACACCATGGCGATGTCCGAATTCAGTGCCGTCTGCACCCGCATGGACTCTTCCGGGGTCAGCAGCAGTCGCGTGCCGTCGATCGGTGAGGCGAAGCGCACACCTTCTTCGGTGATCTTGCGCAGATCGGTCAGGCTGAAGACCTGGAAGCCGCCGGAATCGGTGAGTATTGGCCGGTTCCACTTCATGAAGCCATGCAGGCCGCCATGCTTGCGCATCACGTCCGTGCCGGGGCGCAGCCAGAGATGGAAGGTGTTGCCCAGCACGATCTGGGCGCCGATCTCGTCGAGCTCGTGCGGCAGCATGGCCTTCACGCTGCCGTAAGTGCCTACCGGCATGAAAATCGGAGTCTGGACCACCCCGTGATTCAGACGCAGCTGGCCGCGCCGGGCTGCGCCATCGGTGGCGAGCAGTTGGAATTCTAGACGGGTCATGAAAGATTGGACGGTTCAATGAACATGGCGTCGCCGTAGCTGAAGAAGCGATACCGTGATTGGACGGCGTGCGCATAGGCACGGCGCATGGGCTCGATACCGGTGAGCGCGGAAACCAGCATGAGCAGGGTGGACTGAGGCAGGTGGAAATTGGTGATG
>JAJUGH010000127.1 GCA_029268265.1 Alcaligenaceae bacterium
GGCATGACGAGCTTGCTGCCGAACTCCTCGGCAAACTCTTCCACGCGTTCCTTGAAACGTTCGCCGGCGTAGGTGAATGCCAGTTCGGCGCCCTCGCGGTGACAGGCCTGGGCGATGCCGTACGCGATCGACCGGTTCGAGATCAGGCCGGTGATGAGGATGCGCTTGCCTTGTAGGAAACCCATTTTTCAGTCAATCCTTCTATCTATATTTGTAAGTTCAACCACGTATGTTCGAGCCCGGCACACGGAGGCGCCGGCCGGTGGTCAAATTGTTGCCTTTCAGATTGTTCAATTTGCGCAGGGCGTCGACCGTGGTGTTGTAACGGCGTGCCAGCGCAAACAAGGTGTCGCCTCGCTTGACGGTGTGCGTCATGGCCTCCGGGTTGCGGCGCAGCACCTGGACATCAGGTGGCGCCGTGTTGCGGCCTGGCGTGCGGCCCTGCGGCGCAATGGGAGAGTGAGCCGCCCCGGTGTCCATGGACGCCAGTTGAATGCTGCCCGTTGGCGCAGGAGTGGGCACCGGTTCGACAGCGGCTGCAGGTGCGCCGACCGCCGTCGGGTCGGTATCAGCCGCCGCCACAAGTAGGGTGGATTCACTGCGTGCGGCGGCCTGGCGGGAGCTCAAGCCGTTGATCTTCCTGAGCTGTTCGACGGGCATGCCGAACTTGCGCGCAATGGCTGTGTACGACTCGCCTTTCTTGCTCTTGTAGAGCGTCCAGGCGCTCAGCCGCCCCGAATAGCTTTTCAGATTGGCCATGAAGATGTCGGCCTTATCGGCCGGCAATAGAATCGTGGCCTCGTCGTCGTCGTGGATGACCGGGCGGTTGTGGGCGGGATTGAGTTCGCGGAATTCGTCGACCGACATCTCGGCCAGGCGAGCCGCCACCTCGACATCGATGGCACGCTTCTTCTTCACCGTGGTGAAGTAGGGCGTGTTGCTCACCGGCGGCAGGGTGATGCCATAGCGGTCGGGGCGGGCGATGAGATTCTTGAAGGCCTGAAGCTTGGGCACGTAGTTGCGTGTCTCTTCCGGCATCGTCAGGTAACGGTAATCCAGGGGCAGGCCTTGCTTCTCGTTGCGCTCCAATGCCCGCTTGACCGAACCTTCGCCCCAGTTGTACGAGGCCAGGGCCAGATACCAGTCGCCCTGGAATTCGTAAAGGTAGGTCAGGTAATCCAGCGCGGCATTGGTGGAGGCGATGGGATCGCGGCGCATGTCACGCCACCAGTCCTGCTCAAGGTTGTAATGGCGGCCGGTGCTGGGAATGAACTGCCATAGCCCCGAGGCCTTGGAGCGCGACATGGCGGTAGGGTTGAACGCGCTCTCTACGAAAGGAAGCAGGGCCAGTTCAGTAGGCAGGCCGCGGCGTTCCAGTTCATCAACGATGTGATACAGGTATTTGCTGGCTCGCTGGCTCATGATCAGCAGCGACTCGGGGCGGGCGGCGTAAAACTGTGTCCAGTGGTCCACCAGTTCGGTGTCAAGGTTGGGCACAGCGAAGCCGCGGCGGATGCGATCCCATACGTCTTGCGGGGGGCGGGTCAGGTCGATCGTGCGCGACGTATCTGCGGCCGTGTAACTGAGCCCCGGCTGCGGGTCGCTACCGGATTGCGTTGCGCAGCCGGCGAGCGTTACCGCGATCAGGAGTATGAAGAGCCGAAGACAGTTCATCGGTGGATGGTTAAAAGTTGTTCTTCCATTCTCGCAATTGGGCGAATACATCAAGTTCGGATTCCAGAGCGTGTCCCGCCACGCGGGCCGCGCTTTCTGCAACAGCCGGTTCCCGGGCCCGCAGGAACGGGTTGGTGGCGAGCTCGAGACCAATGTTCGAGGGTAGCGTTGGCAACCCTTGCTCGCGCAGCCGACCGGCCGCTTCCCAGCGTTGATGCAATACTTCGTTCCCCGGCTCTACCTGCAAGGCCCAGCGCAGGTTGGAAACCGTGTACTCGTGTGCACAGCACACAAGAGTGTCGGCGGGCAAGCCGGCGAGCTTGCCGAGCGACGCCAACATCTGTTTCGGCGTGCCTTCGAACAGGCGCCCACAACCCGCGGCAAAGAGTGTGTCTCCACAGAAAAGCACCGGGGGGCTGCCTGCCGGCCGACCGTAATAGGCAATATGCCCGGCGGTGTGGCCAGGAACGTCGAAGACGTCCAATGCAAGATCAAAATCCGGCAATTGTACCGTATCGCCTTCCGACAGAAGGTGGTGACAGATGGGCAGGCGCTCGGTGGCCGGGCCGTATACTGGTGCTCCGCTCGACTGGTGCAGTGCGACGGCGCCCCCGACGTGATCGGCGTGATGGTGTGTCAGTAAAATGGCCTGCAGGCTGAGGCCTTGATCTTCAAGGTATTGCTCGACAACGGCGGATTCGCCCGGGTCGATCACCACTGCCGTGCTGGCATTGTGCAGCACCCAGATATAGTTGTCGGAGAGGGCGGGCAGGGGAACGAGCCGGCTGTTTACCATGAGAAGGAGTGCGGGTGGAGCAACCGTTGATTCTGGAGCTGGAAGAATGGCTGGATACGCCTCAGGGGCGCTACGTGGCTGCCTGGGAGGCGACCCAGTTCAGTGGCATGGTGGCCAATGCCTTCGGCTATCATGCCATACAAATTGGCCTGCCGCATTGGGATTTGCTACAAGCCAACCGCATCCCGCACAAGGCGCGCGTGGCTATCGAACCGGGTCATGGAGGGCTCGAGCCCATGGTGGTGGCCGAGCCGGAAAACCTGCCTTTCGATACGCAAAGCGTCGATCTGCTGGTATTGCCACATGGGCTCGAGTGCGCGCCGAACCCGCACCAGGTGCTGCGCGAGATCGAGCGGGTCCTTGTGCCCGAAGGCCGGGTCGTGATTTCGGGCTTCAACCCCTGGAGCCTGTGGGGCGCACGGGAACGATTGCCCGGACTTGATCCGCTCGTGCCGGTACCGGCACCCCTGCAGGTTTCGCTTCCTCGTCTCAAGGACTGGTTCAAACTCCTCTCGTTTGAACTGGATCGCGGCCGCTTCGGTTGCTATGCGCCTCCCAGCTTCACCGACGCGTGGCTGTCGCGTTGGGCCTTCATGGAGAAGGCGGGAGATCGCTGGTGGCCGGTGTGCGGCGCCGTCTATGTGGTTTCGGCGGTGAAGCGCGTCGCCAGCCCGACACTCGTGGGGCCCGCATGGAAGCGATCGCGCAAACCGTTGCGCCGGCGTGCGGCCGTCGCGGCGGGCAGGCAGTTCAATACGCGCCCTGGAGATATATAGAATGAGTGAGCAGCAAGCCCGGCAGCAGTCGGGTGGCAGTAACGGCGCCGGCCATCCGGTCGAGATCTGGACCGACGGCGCCTGCAAGGGCAACCCGGGGCCAGGGGGATGGGGCGCCTTGTTGCGGCAAGGCCGTCACGAAAAGGAGATTTTCGGCGGTGATCCGCAGACCACCAATAATCGTATGGAACTTACCGGGGTCATTGAAGCTCTAAAAGCTCTGAAGCGGCCCTGCCATGTCGTAGTGCATACCGACTCGCAGTACGTGCAGAAGGGCATGGGCGAATGGCTGCCGAACTGGAAGCGACGTGGCTGGCGCACCGCCGATAAAAAGCCCGTGCGCAATGCCGATCTCTGGCAGGAGCTTGACGCGCTCGTGTCCCTGCATCAGGTGGAGTGGCGGTGGGTGCGTGGACATGCGGGCGATCCGGGCAATGAAAGGGCGGACGCTTTGGCAAATCAGGGGGTGCGCCTGGTGTTGAAGCGTGCTGAAATAAATATGTAAGCCCGGGTTACGCAGCGCAAAGCAACGGTGCTACATTCGAGGGCTTGCGCAATCTTTCTCGAACCTATCAATGAAGTCTTCCAAGGCGGCAATATTTCTGGTGCTGGCGCTGGGCGTCGGGCTGGGAACGTGGGGCACCCACTGGTGGATGAAGCGCGAAGGCAACGGCACTGCCCAGGCTGCCCTGACGCCCGCCACGCCGGCTGCGGCCAGTTCCAAGGTCAAGGTTGAGGTCGCGCCCGTTAACCGGATTCGGCTCGAGCGCGCCATCGCGGCCGTGGGCACCTTGCGGTCGCATGACTCCGTGATGCTCCGCCCGGAAATCAGCGGCCGTATTGCAGAGATCAACTTCACTGAAGGTGGCAAGGTCAGCAAGGGGCAGGTACTGGTGAAGCTGGATGACAGCGTGCCCAAGGCCCGCCTGCAACAGGCCCGGGCGAACCTGCAGCTTGCGGGCAGCCAGCACCGCCGCTCAGTGCAGCTGACTAAGCAAGGGTTCGTCAGCGCGCAGGCGCGAGACGAGGCGGCCAGCAATCTGGCGGTCCAGCAGGCGGCCGTTGCGCTAGCCGAGGCCGAACTTGAAAAAACCACAATCGAGGCACCCTTCGACGGCCTGGTCGGTTTGCGTACCGTTTCAGTGGGGGACTACGTCGGCCCCGGCACCGACCTGGTGCCCATTGAAGCCATCGACCCGCTTAATGTCGATTTCCGGATTCCCGAGCAGTTCCTGAGCACGGTATCGGTTGGTTCGCGGCTGCTGGTGTCGTTCGACGCCCTGTCCGGGGTTGAGCGCGAGGGCACCGTCGGCGCCATCAGTCCGCTGGTGGATGTGGGCGGCCGCTCGCTACTCTTGCGCGCCCATATTCCGAACCCCGACAATCTGCTGAGGCCAGGGCTCTTCGCGCGCGTCAAGCTGGAACTGGCGGAAACGCAGGGGCTGGTGGTGCCTGAAACGGCGTTGTCGCCATCGGGCGATGCCCAATATGTTTACCGCGTCGAAAACGGCGTCGTGCAGCGCGTAATGGTCCAGATCGGGCAACGATCCGGCCCCCAGGTCGAGATTGTGAGCGGGCTGAACGAAGGCGATCAGGTAATCGTCTCAGGCCTGCAAAAAGTACGCGACGGCATGGAAGTCGAGATCCTGACATCACCGGGCGCGTGATGTCATCCCACTGAAGCGAGGCCGCGATGCAGCTGCCACAGATATGCATACGACGCCCGGTGTTTGCCACGGTGCTGTCGCTCATCATCGTATTGATAGGCCTCATTTCCTATGATCGGCTGACCGTACGCGAGTATCCCGCCATCGATGAGCCGGTGGTGTCCGTGCGCACCGAATACAAGGGCGCCTCGCCCGAAGTCATTGAATCCCAGGTCACCAAGCCGCTGGAAGATCAGCTCTCGGGCATCGAGGGCGTGGATGTCATGACTTCGCGCAGCCGCAGCGAAATCAGCTATATCAACGTCAAGTTCGATATTTCGCGTGACCCGGACGCGGCAGCCGCCGAGGTTCGTGACAAAGTCTCTCGTGCGCGCCGCTTTCTGCCGGACGAAGTCGAAGAGCCGGTGATCAGCAAGGTGGAAGCCGATTCCACGCCGATCGTCTATGTGGGGGTCACCACCGGCAACCTGTCGCAGATGGAGGCGTCCGACTACATCAACCGCTACATCAAGACGCGTCTGTCGGTGCTACCGGGGGCGGCTGAAGTGCGGGTTTTTGGTGAGCGGCTGCCGGCCATGCGGATCTTCGTGGATCGCCACAAGCTGGCGGGCTACGGACTGATCGTGCAGGACGTCGAAAACGCGCTGCGCCAGCAGAACGTGCTGATTCCGGCAGGGCGGATCGAGTCGCTGGACCGCGAGTTCTCCGTGGTTTCCACCACCGACCTGCAAACCGTGGAGCAGTTCGAGAACATTGTGGTGGCCACCGTCAATGGCTACCCGGTGCGCATGCGCGAGCTTGCCGAGGTGCGTGTCGGCCCCGCCGATGAACGCGTGTCCGCGCGCTTCAACGGCCAGCCCAGCCTGACCATCGGTATTACGAAACAGTCCACGGCCAACCCGCTCGACCTCTCACGAGAGGTGCGCAAGGAAGTGGAGCTGATCAACGAGAACCTGCCTTCCGGAATGTCGCTGCAGGTGGCGTATGACAGCTCAGTGTTCATCCAGCGCTCCATCGACTCGGTTTACACGACCGTGATTGAAGCCATCATCCTGGTCGTGCTGGTCATCTTCTTCTTCCTGCGCAACGTGCGGGCCAGCATCATTCCCATCGTCACGATACCGGTATCGCTGATCGGCGCGTTTGGCCTGATGTACTTCTTCGGCTTCTCCATCAATACCCTGACGTTGCTGGCGATGGTGCTGGCGATCGGCCTCGTGGTGGACGACGCCATTGTCGTGCTCGAAAACGTTTATCGGCATATGGAAGAAGGCAAGAGCCGCCTGGAAGCCGCGCTGATCGGTTCCAAGGAGATTGCGTTCGCCGTTGTGGCCATGACGCTGACGCTGGTCACCGTTTATGCACCGCTCGCGTTCGCGACGGGTCGTACCGGTCGGCTCTTCATTGAATTCGCGCTTGCATTGGCGGGCGCCGTGCTCGTATCCGGCTTCGTGGCGCTGACACTGACCCCCATGATGTGTTCCGTGCTGCTCAAGCATGAGACCAAGCACGGCAAGGCCTACACCTTTATTGAAAA
The DNA here is from genome assembly GCA_029268265.1 of Alcaligenaceae bacterium. Classification (GTDB taxonomy): domain Bacteria; phylum Pseudomonadota; class Gammaproteobacteria; order Burkholderiales; family Burkholderiaceae_B; genus Yanghanlia. The sequence continues at coordinate 6,451 of JAJUGH010000127.1, forward strand.
CCTGCTGGAAGGCCTGACGCGGCGCTACCGTAGTGCGCTCGGGCTTGCGCTGCGCCACCGTTTCATCGTGGTGTTGCTCGGGCTGGCCGTGGCCGCCGGTAGCGGCGTGCTGTTCAGCGTAGTGAAAAGCGAACTGGCCCCCATCGAGGATCGTGGCGTGGTGTTCGGCGTGGTTACCGCGCCCGAGGGCGCCACCCTTGAAGCGACGCAGCGTAGCGTGCTCCAGATCGAGGCTCTGTATGAAGACATACCCGAGACGGCAGGGGTGCAGTCGGTTATCGGCTTTCCCACGGTAACAGACTCCTTTGCCATCCTGCGGCTGAAGCCCTGGGAAGAGCGGGAGCGCAGCCAGCAGGAGATCGCCCAGTCCCTGCAACCGCAGTTTTCGGCCATTCCGGGTGTGCGGGCCTTCCCGTCGAACCCGCCGTCATTCGGCCAGCGCGCGACTTCCAAGCCCATCAGCTTCGTGGTGATGAGCCAGGCCACTTACCCCGAGATGGCGGCCATGGTCGAGACGCTGATGGACCGGTTGGCGGAGTATCCGGGCTTGCAGAATCTGGACACCGATCTGCGCCTGAACACGCCTGAGCTGAAGGTGAGGGTGAACCGCGACAAGCTCGCCGATGTCGGGGTGGACGTGGGCGACGTGGGCCGGACCCTGGAAACCATGCTGGGAGGCCGCAACGTCACCCGGTTCCGTGACAGTGGCGAGCAGTATGACGTGATCGTGCAGGTCAAACGGCAGGATCGCTCCACGCCTTCTGATATCCACGATATCTAC
>JAJUGH010000128.1 GCA_029268265.1 Alcaligenaceae bacterium
CCAGGTGCAACAGGCCGCCACGGGCCAGTTCGCCCAGAATGCCCATGATGCCGCCGGCGCGATGCACGTCTTCAATGTGATACTTGTCGGTGGCAGGCGCGACTTTGGACAGACAGGGCACCCGGCGCGAGAGGCGGTCGATGTCCGACATGGTGAAATCCACGCCGGCTTCCTGGGCAGCGGCCAGTAGGTGCAGCACCGTGTTGGTGGAGCCGCCCATGGCGATGTCCAGCGTCATGGCGTTTTCGAAGGCTTCGAATGTGGCCACGTTGCGCGGCAGCACCGAGGCATCGTCCTGCTCGTAGTAACGGCGGCACAGATCGACAATCAGCGAGCCGGCGTCTTCAAACAACTTGCGGCGGCGGGCGTGCGTGGCAACGATGGTGCCGTTACCGGGCAGTGCCAGACCCAGTGCTTCGGTCAGGCAGTTCATGGAGTTGGCCGTGAACATGCCCGAACAGGAACCACAGGTGGGGCAGGCGTTGCGCTCCGCTTCGGCCGCTTCCTCGTCGGTCACATTGGGGTCGGCAGCCTTGATCATGGCGTCAACCAGGTCCAGCTTCTGCACCACCATGCGGGTGTTGGGATCGTAGACCTTGCCGGCCTCCATGGGCCCGCCCGAGACGAACACCACCGGAATGTTCAGGCGCATGGCGGCCATCAGCATCCCCGGGGTGATCTTGTCGCAATTCGAGATGCAGACCATGGCGTCAGCGCAATGCCCGTTCACCATGTACTCGACGGAATCTGCAATCAGCTCCCGCGAAGGCAGCGAATACAACATGCCGCCGTGACCCATCGCAATCCCGTCGTCGATCGCGATGGTGTTGAATTCCTTGGCTACACCGCCTGCCGCTTCGATCTGGCGCGCCACCAGCTGGCCCATGTCTTTCAGATGCACATGGCCCGGCACGAACTGCGTGAAGGAGTTCACCACGGCGATGATGGGCTTCTCGAAGTCCTCATCATTCATGCCCGTGGCGCGCCACAGTGCGCGGGCACCGGCCATGTTGCGGCCGTGCGTAGAGGTGCGTGATCGATATTGCGGCATTTTTCTCTCGGCTCCCGGGGATTCAAGTAATCTAAAGCGCACAATGATAATCGAGGAGCTAGCGTGAACGCGAAGAAGCCATCCCCCCACAGCGCCCTTCGTCAGGATATCCGCCTGCTTGGCAAGACACTGGGCGAAGTGATCCGCGAGAGCGATGGCAAGGCGATGTATGACACCATCGAGAAGCTGCGCCGTGCCGCCGTCACATTCAGACGCGAAGGCGACGTGTCCCAGGAGGCCATCCTGGAGCGCGCCATACGCAAGCTCGACGGCGATCAGGCAACTTCCGTATCGCGGGCGTTCAGCTACTTCCTCCACCTTTCCAATATCGCTGAAGACCGCGAGCAGAATCGGCGACAGCGTGAGCATGAGCTGGCCGGCGACACACCCATGCGAGGCAGCCTGCGCGATGCGGTGTCGGTTCTGAAGCAACGCGGGGTGCGCCCGGGCAAGGTGCTGAAGGCGCTGCGGGACATGAGCATCGTGCCGGTACTCACGGCGCACCCCACCGAAGTCCAGCGCAAAAGTACGCTGGACCTGCATCGTGAAATCGCACGCCAGCTGCTGCGCCATGACGAAACATTGACTCCGGCCGAGCGGCAGCTGTGCCTGCAGCGGCTCACCGGCCTGGTGGCATCGTTGTGGCAGACCCGCATGCTGCGCCAGCAGAAACTGACGGTGCTCGACGAGATCGATAATGCGCTGGGCTATTACGAACACACCTTCCTGCGTGCGCTGCCACGCCTTTACCAGGATCTCGCCCTGCTGCTGGAGGGCAAGGAGGCGGAGCCGTGGCGCAACCGCCCCGCCCTGCTCCCGTCCTTTCTCACGACCGGCAGCTGGATTGGCGGGGATCGCGACGGAAACCCGAATGTGGATGCCGAGACCCTGGAGCAGGCGCTGCTGCGTCAGGCCACCCACGTATTCCGCCATTATCTGGGTGAAATGAAGGCTTTAGGCACCGAGCTCTCGATGTCCCAGACTTTGGTGAAGGCCAGCCCCGAGCTCATCGAGCTGTCCACCGAGAGTCGCGACACCTCATTGCATCGCATAGACGAACCCTACCGGCGCGCCTGCATTCATCTGTACGCACGCCTGGCCGCCACGGCGTCGGGCATTCTGGGGCGGCAGTTGCCCACGCGGCCCACATATCCTGCCGATCCCTATACGGATCCGGTGGAGTTCGAAGCCGACCTCGCCATCATCGCCGACTCACTGGCGGCCAACCACGGCACTGCCATCGCCGCGCTGCGGCTTGCGGACCTCCAGCAGGCGGTGCGTGTCTTCGGCTTTCATCTCGCCACGGTCGACTTGCGTCAAAGCTCTGACGTGCATGAGCGCGTGCTCGAGGAGCTCTTTAGCGCCGCCGGCGTGCAACTGGACGGCGAGCCGGTCCGCTACAGCGACCTGCCGGAAGACCGGCGAGTGACATTGTTGCGTGAAGAGCTGTCTCAGGCCCGGCCGCTCTATTCGCCATGGATTACCTATTCCGAAGAGACCACCAAGGAGCTCGCAATTCTGCAGATGGCCGCACGCTGCCGCGAGCGTTTCGGCCCGAGAGCGATTGAGCAAACCATTATTTCGCACACCGAGACGCTGAGCGACTTGCTGGAAGTATTGCTGCTCCAGCAGGAGACCGGGCTGCTGCGGCCCGCCGCTCGTCCACAAAACTCGGCGCGGCTAGCCGACAGCAATGGTAACGACGGGGCCGATGCTCCATACATGGCGCACCGTGACGCCGAAACGGCTCGCCGCGAGCAGCTTGACGCCGGCATCATGGTCGTCCCGCTTTTCGAAACCATCCCGGACCTGGAGCGTGCTCCGGGCATCATGGCGGCCTGGCTCGACCTCCCGGAAGTCAAACAGCGGGTACGTCATGCCCAGGGAAGCATCCAGGAAGTCATGCTGGGTTATTCCGACAGCAACAAGGACGGCGGTTATCTGACCTCCAACTGGTCTCTCTACTGCGCCGAACGAGAGCTGGTCGAGGTCTTTCGCAAGCGCCGGGTACGGCTGCGGCTGTTCCATGGCCGCGGCGGCTCGGTGGCGCGGGGTGGCGGGCCGAGCTTCGAAGCCATCGTGGCGCAGCCGCCGGGCACGGTGAACGGGCAAATACGTCTCACGGAACAAGGCGAGGTCATCCAGGGCAAATACAAGGATGCGGAGGTGGGCCGCTGGCATCTCGAGAACATCGTGGCGGCCACGCTTGAAGCGAGTCTCACCCCCTTACCAGAAGCCGCCAGCGCCGAGAATGCGCGCCTTCTGAAGTACCTGCCTGCCATGCAATGGATGTCGGAATGTGCCCGGTCGACCTACCGGGCCCTGGTTTACGACACGCCTGGCTTTACCGACTACTTCTTTTCGGCCACGCCGATACGCGAAATCGCGGAGCTCAACATCGGCTCGCGTCCGGCCGCGCGCAAGTCCACGCAACGTATTGAGGATCTGCGGGCCATTCCATGGGGATTCTCCTGGGCGCAATGCCGCCTGATGCTCACTGGATGGTATGGCGTCGGCACCGCCCTGCAGCGGTATGTGCAGGAAGGATCAGACGATGCACCGCCTACGCCCGAGGCGCGGTTGGCGCTCCTGCAGGAGATGGCGCTGGAGTGGCCGTTCTTTCGTACCTTGCTGTCGAACATGGAGCAGGTGCTGGCCAAAACTGATCTTGCCATCGCGCGGCGCTATGCCGGTCTGGTGGCAAACCGCCGCCTACGGGAAAGCGTTTTCGGCCGTATCGAACAGGAGTATCGGACGACCGTCGACATGTTCCGCCAGATCTGCCGACATGAACTGCTCGAACACGACCCCCAACTGGCCGCGGCGCTCCTTGAGCGCTTCGCCTATATCGACCCGCTCAACCATCTCCAGGTGGAGCTGCTGCGGCGCCACCGCAAGCGGGGGCCCGCGGGTTTCACCGAGCATGATGCCGAAAGCCGCAGCCAGCGCGCGATCCACATGACGATCAACGGGATCGCGGCCGGCTTGCGCAACTCCGGCTAGATCAGCTCACGCGGCAATCGCGCGCCAGTATGGTGCCCAATTGACCGGGCTGCCCGGCCGGCGCCATCGCGCCTTGCGGGTGAGCGTAGCTGCCGTGTGCGGAAGGCGCATAGCCGCCGGGGGCGCCGCCTGCGGCATAACCACCGTGTGGGGTCGTGGCCGCGCCATGCGGGGCGCCGCCATAAGCGGGCGCAGAATGGGGAGCCGCGCCATAGGCGGCGCCAGGAGCCGAATCCATCGTCAACATGTTGCCGTCGACCTCGTCGACGTCATCACGGTCAAACTTGCCAGTCACCCAGGTGTAGCCACCGCCACGGAAGGTGTTGCCCACCATATCGGCGTTGGCGGCCGTCACGCGCATCATGTCCACCGCCTGGTTCATGTGCACGACGCGGGCGGACACAGCCTCCTCGCCGCGGAAAGTGTACTGAACCGTCAGCGGCTGCTCGCCGCCGGCACCGCATGCGTATTCAACGGTTTTCTGGGTGAGTTCCTGTTTATCGCCTGTGGCGCAGCCTGCCAGGCCGACCGCAAGACCGGCAGCCAGCAGAAGGTGTGTTTTTTTCATCGTATTGACTCCTTGTAGTACTGGGGTCCGAACAAAATTGACCACCGTCAACCCAGCACACGGCGTGCCGTGCGATCATTGCAGCCCCTCGGTCTGTCGCGACGCCATGCACACATCCATTTCGCAAGCCACTCCCCATACCGGCGTGTCTTACTTGAAAGCCATCGGCATGAGTGCCTTGCGTGACACATTGACGAGCCGCTCACACTCGCCGGACTTCGCCTATGCGCGCGGCGACTACCTGCGTAGCCGCGTCATGGTGATCGGCGTGATCTTCCTGACACTGGTCCCCTTCTGGTCGCTCATCGACTGGGCCGTGCTGCCCCCTGAAACGCTATGGCCGGCACTGCTCGGCCGCCTGGGCATGCTCGGCGCGCTGATCGCCGCCGTCTTCCTGGCGCGGCACAGCCGCCTGAGGCTGGACTGGGCGCGGCTGTCCTGCGGGCTGCTGCTTGCGACCCCGGCCGTCTTCTACGCCCTGGTGTTGACCACCCTGCCCGGGGGCGGCACATCGCTCATCGGCTACAGCTTCATCCCATACATGCTGGTGGCCATGCTGGCCATCTTTCCGTTCACGCTGCTGGAGTCGGCCGTGCTGGGAGCAGCTCTGATCGGGCTGGAAGCCTATGCCCTGCACACCGAGGGCGTGTTGATCAGTGCTTCAGGCCTGCAGGCAATCTGGCTGCTGGCGGCGCTACTGGTTATCGCCATGACGGCCAACTACTTTCAACTGGGCCTCATGCTCAGGCTGTACCGGGAAGCGACCCACGATCCACTCACCGGACTACTCAACCGCGGTGCAGTGATCCGCGCCGTGGAAAGCCATACCGCTCGTGAGCGGGTCCCCCAGATGGCACTGCTCATGATGGACCTGGATCACTTCAAGCGGATCAACGACCACTACGGCCACGCCAGTGGCGACGACGTACTGCGAGACTTCGCCGGCATACTGAGGCGATCGTTACGGCCTTCGGATTTATGTGCGCGTTACGGTGGGGAGGAGTTTGTGGCCATTCTCTTGGACGCCGATCCGAGCACGGCCATTGAGATCGCGGAGAACATCCGCCGCAACGCCGCAGCCGCCCGGCCGCATTCGGCGGCCGGCGAGCCCTTGAACTACACTGTCAGCATAGGCGTGGCGGCGTTCCAGCCCGGCGAGCGTTTTGAGCAAGTCGCCGTGCGAGCCGACGATGGCCTGTACGAAGCCAAGAAATCCTCACGGAATTGTGTGGTGGGCGTCTAGTCCCGGCCACCCTTCCATCCAAGATCCACGATGTCATCGCAGCATTCCTCGCGGGCGGCGCCCGCAGCCTTACCCCTTATTTCACTCACCACCCCTGTGGCCATGGGCTACATCCCGCTAGGGACCGTCTTCGGATTCCTGTTCGTGCAGGCCGGCGGCGACTGGTTCATGGCGATGCTCGTCAGCCTGGTGGTGTACGCCGGCGCGGCGCAATACATGATGGTGCCCATGGTTGCCGCCGGCATGCCGCTGGGAACCATCGCACTGGCCACGCTGCTGGTGAACCTGCGTCATGTGTTCTACGGGCTCTCATTGCTCGAAACTTTTCCACGGAAGCCACTGCTGCGCTGGTACACCGCCTTTGCACTCACCGATGAGACCTACTCGGTGCTGACCACACTGCCGCGCGACACGCCGCCTCGGACCATGGCGTTGCTGGCCTTCCTGAACCAGTGCTGGTGGGTCTTGGGCACCGTGGTCGGAGCGCTGATCGGGAGCCAGGCCGAGGTGCCGCTGGAAGGCCTGGACTTCGTACTGTGCTCGCTCTTCGCCGTGCTGACCGTGGAGCAGTGGCGCTCACGCAGCAGCCCCTTGCCCTTATGGACGGCGCTGGGGTCGTACGCGGTGGCGTCCATCATCATTCCGCAGCATGCGCTCGCCTTTGCCATCCTGCTGAGCCTGGTGGTGGGAATGGTGGCATACGCGTATGGCAGGGAGAAGCGCTGATATGGACTACGGATATCTGCTCGGCGTGATCGCCGCCATGGGCGCCGTGACCTTCGCACTGCGCGCACTGCCGTTCCTGAGCGCCAATCTGCTGCGCAAGTCCGCCGTCATCCAGCATCTGGGACGTTTTCTCCCGCTGGCCATCATGGCCCTGCTGCTCGTGCATTCGGCAAGTGCGTCGGCGCGTGAGCACGCCACCGGGCCATGGCCGGAGCTGATTGCAATCGTGGCGACCTGCCTGCTTCAGTGGCGTAGCCGCAACCCGTTGCTGAGCATTGTGGTGGGCACAGCGCTTTACGTTTTTCTGCGCAATTGGGGCGGTGCCTAGGGCTCTCCCCTGCCCGCTCAGACCTGCGACGGAAACCGGGGCATCAGGGGGCCCGCGCCCATACGGCGTAGAGGATCCTGCCGGTAATACTGACTCAGCAAGGCATACCACTCGGGATAGGCCCCCGCGAGCGGGGCCGGGTTCACAAAGAAGGCCTCAGAGCTGACCGCGAAGAATTCAGCCGGGTCCGTGGCGGCATAAGCATCCAGCGGCAAGGTCTGATACCAGGGGGCCGCCTCGTCGGATTCGGGATCCACGTC
>JAJUGH010000129.1 GCA_029268265.1 Alcaligenaceae bacterium
CGAGGCTGATCGTGGTGGGGCAGGGCATCATGGCTTTCGGTGCCGTGGTGAACGTTGTTTACAACAGCTTGTTCGTCGCCGCGGTGCCGTGGGCGGTCGTGCCCATCACGGTTTATGGACTAGGGATGTCGATCGCGCTGCCGGGAATGACCGTCGTCACCCTGAGCATCTTTCCGAACTTGAGGGGCATGGCATCGTCGGTACAGAGCACGATGCAGATGCTGGTCTTCGCGATGGTTGCCGGCTTCGTCGCCCCCTTGTTGTTCGGAAGCGCTCTGCTGCTGGCCTGCGGAACGGTCGGCAGTGCAGTGCTTTGCGCGAGCTTCTGGGCGATAAGCCGTCGACTGGCTGCGCCACCGACGGGCGCCAGCCAGCAGAAGGCAGCATAAGCCGCTGCGGGAATGCCGATTGCATGGCGCTGCGGCACCTGAGTGTCTGCGCTGGCCGCCATGTTCATCAAACGCTTTTACTCGCTTGCGAAGGAATCCGTTCAGTCATGGCTGGACGACTATGCTCCCAGCATGGGAGCGGCCATCGCCTTCTACACCGTGTTCTCGCTCGCTCCCCTGGTGCTCATCGTCATCAGCATCGCCGGATTCTTCTGGGGCGAGGAGGCGGTGCGTGGCGAACTGATGCGTCAGATCGACGGTATGGTGGGTCAGACCGGCGCGCAAGCCATCGAAGGCGTGGTTCAAAGCAGCGCGGAGGAGCCCGAGCAGGGGATAGCGGCGACGATCTTCAGTATCGGATTTCTGGCGGTCGGGGCAACGACCGTATTCGCGGAGCTGCAGGGAGCGTTGGACCGAATCTGGAAAGTGCCGGAGAAGGAGCGCCCGAAGGGCATATGGAAGCTGTTGCGCGCGCGCGTGCTGTCCTTCGGGCTGGTGCTGTCGCTGGCGTTTCTGCTGCTGGTGTCGCTCGTGGTAAGCACCATGCTGTCAGCCCTCGGTGGCTGGCTTGGCGGCCTGCTTCCCGGCTGGGAAGTCATTCTTCAGGTGCTGAACGTAGTCGTGTCCTTTTCGATCCTGGTGTTCCTGTTCGCGATGATCTACAAATTCATGCCGCAGGCGGAAGTCGCGTGGCGGGACGTATGGACCGGCGCCTTTGTCACGGCGCTGATGTTCGAAATCGGCAAGCTGCTCATCGGCCTGTACGTGGGCAAGAGCGCCGTGGCTTCGTCATATGCGGCAGCAGGTTCGCTGGTCGTGGTGCTGATCTGGGTGTATTACGCGGCGCAGGTCTTTCTTCTGGGCGCCGAGTTCACATGGGTCTATGCGAACAAGCACGGTTCGAAGTCGAATGACGCGGGGCAAGAGATTCAGGAATGAAGTATCGTGCGGCTCAGTCGTTGAACATGCAATAAGAACAAGCAAGCAGCCGCATGACCTCAGAAGTGAAGGCCCCGGGAGACACTTGGCGAGTCCTCGTCATTACATCGACCATACAGGCATTGGTCGCCATGGCGGCTCTCGCCGTTCCCGCGGTGGCGCCCGCATTCGCGGTCCGGCTCGATGCGCCGGTGTCCCTTCTCGGCATCTATATGGCGCTGCTCTATCTGGGAGCGATTCTCTCCAGCCTCATGGCCGGCCAGGCGGTGCGTCGCCATGGTGCGATCCGGGTGAGCCAGGCGGGCCTGGTCTGCTGTGCCGTCGGCTCCATCATTGTGCTCGCGCCGTCCATTTGGGTGGTCGGACTGGGCGCCGTGCTGATCGGCATGGGTTACGGGCCCATCACGCCGGCCAGTTCACATTTGCTGGCCGCCAGTACGCCGCCTGATCGAGCGGCGCTGGTCTTTTCCATCAAGCAGACCGGCGTGCCACTGGGCGGCATGCTGGCGGGGGTCGTCGCGCCGCCGATGACGCAACACGCGGGCCTTCCGGCGGCCCTCATGGTGGTGGCGCTGCTATGTCTGGCCTGCGTATTTCTTGCGCAGCCGCTACGCGCGCAGCTTGACGCCGATCGTGCGCCGACCACCGTCATACGCGTGGCGGGGCTCCTTCATCCGCTACGCATGGTGCTCTCGCATGACGGCTTGCGCCGACTGGCAACCACGTCGTTCGTGTTCTCCGCCGTACAGCTGTGCCTGGCCAGTTATCTGGTCACCTACCTGCACAATGAACTGGGCTATGGCCTGGTGGTCGCCGGCGCCGCGCTGTCCATGGCCCAGCTGGGCGGCGTGGTCGGGCGGGTGGCGTGGGGCCAGGTGGCTGACCGCTACCTCGGCGCTCTCCGTACCCTCGTGGTGATCGCCGTCCTCATGGCGGCAAGCGCAGTGGCCACCGGCATGCTCGATGAAAGCTCCAACATGGTCTGGGTCATGACCTTGCTCTTATGTTTCGGCGCGTCCGCCACGGGCTGGAACGGCGTTTATCTTTCCGCTGTCGCGCGGCTGGCGCCGGCAGGCATGGCCGGTGCCGCGACGGGTGGAGCGCTGTCCGTCACCTTTCTGGGGGTAGTGGTGGGCCCGGCCGTGTTCGGAGTGCTGAGCGAACTGGCCGGTGGCTTCGGGCCCGGCTACATGCTGACAGCCATTCCGGTGCTGCTTTGCGTCTTACTGCTGGTAGGGAAACGGGTACGCCGATCTGCCTGATGCAGCGCGCCGTGTCGGGGTTGATGGCACACTATGTGCCTATGGCCGTGAAGCACTGCATGATGGCGGCCGCTGTTCAGGTCATCGTCAATCCCGGGAGGTACATCGTGCGTCGTTTTCTGTTTCCAGCTTTATTGTGGGGAGCGCTTTGCGCGGCTCCTCTCTCGTCATATGCGCAGACGCCGCTCGCCAACCGGGCACCGGGCGTCTGGGAATTGCGGCTTGTCGACGGCTCAAGCCTCGCGTCGCTGGCCCTCGGGGTGCAGCAGGCCTTCAAGAATCTGCCGGAAGGGCAGCGCAAGCAGATGGAGCAGCTCATGGGCGGCAACCGCTTGCCGCTACCCACGACCATTCGTTATTGCCTGACGCCTGACATGGTCGGGCGGGATCTGAAGTCCGAGCTGGCGAGCCACGACATCCAGTGTTCCGAGCTGGAGTGGCAGGAGTCGGGCGGCACCGGCCGGTTCTCGTTCGTATGCAAGAACCCCGACGGCGACTGGACGGGCGACGGCCGCATCTGGGATGCCACCGACAAACACTTCATGAGCGAAGCGAAAGTTCAAGGCAAGTACAAGGGCCAGCCGGTGGCATTGGATGTGAGCTACGAGGCGCAGTGGCTGGGGCCGGATTGCCAGGCCGCAAAGACGCAGTAGACCCTTACTCCCGGTGATGTCTCACGAATTCATCCAGTGCCATGCGCCTGGGCTGGAATCTGTTGACGGGGTCCTGCGTGTCCTCATATCCCAGCGACATGCCGCAAACAATCATCTGGTCGTCGCCGATCCCTAGCTGCTGCTTCACGATCTTCGGATAGTTGGCCAGAGCGGCTTGCGGGCACGAATGCAGCCCGAAGCCGCGTGCGGCCACCATGATGTTCTGAAGAAACATGCCGTAATCGAGCCAGCTGCCCACCTCCAGGTCGCGGTCGATGGTGAAGATCAAAACGACCGGCGCACCGAAAAACTCGTAGTTCCTTCCATGCTGGCGTGCGGACGCTTCGCGGTCGCCCTTTTCGATGCCCAGCAGACCGTACAGGCCCCATCCCGTAGCGCGCCGGCGGTCGATATAGGGGCTGCGCCACTTGCGGGGGTAATAGTGGTACTCCCGAGCCTCCGGTTCACCGGCCTGGTGAGCGGCCAGCAACGCTTGAGACAGGCGATCCCGTGCGGGCCCGGTGACCACATGCACCTGCCACGGCTGCACATTGCTGCCGCTGGGTGCAGTACCCGCTATCTGCAGCAATTCGTCAATGAGCGAGTCCTCCACCGGGTGGGAAAGAAACGCCCGTGTGCTCTTTCTGGAAGTGATCGCGTTCTTCACCGTCTGTGCCACCAACGCGGCCGAAACGTGAGGCGTTACCGTGTCGTTCATGCCGGAAATCCTTGCTCCGTGGAGGGAAGAGCATAGCAGGCAAGGGCCGGGCGCACCTCTCTCAAGCGGCCGCAATCCATACGGGCACATAGTTTGCCTACCCACGACCACGCGGGCCCCACAAGAAGAAATGTGGTGGGGAAAGTTCACCCACCGTCCCATCGACTGGAGAAAAGCATGCAAAGAATAGCCATCGTCAGTGAACATGCATCACCACTGGCACAGTTAGGCGGGGTGGATAGCGGGGGACAGAACGTATATGTGGCCAATGTGGCGCGTGAGCTTGCGCGCCAGGGACATTGTGTGGATGTATTCACACGGCTCGATAACCCCTATCTGTCCGACCAGATGGACTGGGACGATAACGTTCGCGTCATCCACGTGCCGGCGGGCCCAGCGCGGCGCCTGCCCAAGGAAAGCCTGCTTCCCTATATGGGAGAGTTCGGCGAATACATGCTGTCTTACGTACGTGAGCACGGCATGGAATACGACGTCATTCACGCCAACTTCTTCATGTCGGCCATGGCGGCGTTGCCGCTGGCGCGTCAGACCCGTACGCCGCTGGCCGTCACCTTCCATGCGCTCGGAAAGGTCAGGCGCAGGTACCAGGCGAGCGATGATCGTTTTTCGGACCAGCGCTTCGCCATCGAAGAAGAAATCGTGCGCGTGGCCGACTGCATCATCGCGGAATGCCCGCAAGACGAACGTGATCTGATCGAACTTTATTCGGCAGATCCCGACCGGATCAGAATGGTCCCTTGCGGATACGACCCGAGCGAGCTCGCTCCCATCGACATGCCCACTGCGCGACAGATGCTGGGGTGGGATCCCGAGACTTTCTATGTCCTGCAGCTGGGCCGCATGGTGCCACGCAAAGGCATCGACAACGTCATCCGGGCGCTCTCACGCCTGCGCAGCGGCTATGGTGTGGACGCGCGGCTTTGCGTTGTGGGCGGAGACCTCTGCGGGGCCAGCGGAGGCGATGTGGACGAATTTGAAAGGCTGCAGCGCATCGTGCGCGACGAGCAGCTGGACGATTACGTTGAGTTCACGGGCAGCCGCGGCCGTAATGTCCTGAATCGCTATTACAGCGCGGCAAATGTGTTCGTCACCACCCCCTGGTACGAGCCGTTCGGCATTACGCCCATCGAAGCCATGGCTTGCCGCCGACCCGTTGTAGGCGCCGATACCGGGGGCATCAAGTACACGGTTGTCGACGGCCAGACCGGCTACCTTGTTCCGCCCAAGGACCCCGACGCGCTTGCCGACCGGCTTGCCATATTGGCGCGTGATCAATCGCTGGCAACGCGCATGGGAGAGGCGGGCGCGCTGCGCGCTCGCAAGCTGTTCACCTGGAGACGCGTGGGCACCGAACTGGCCAGCATTTTTGCCGGCCTGGGAAGCCGCCGCGCACCCACGTGGAAGCTCCCCGCGGAGCGCGTACTGCCGCTGGCCGGGGGACTGCACTCCGGTCTGGCAGTCCAGAACGAACTCTTTCACAACTGAAAAAAGTTTGCTGTTTTTCCTGACGCCGGCGCAGATGCTCCGGTGCAACTTATCGAGGCCGATTGATGAATCCGAGTGATTACGAAAGCTTGTCGGGACGTGTTGTCCTGGTGACTGGGGGAGGAAGTGGACTGGGTACGGCGATCTGCGAAATGCTCGCGCGGGAAGGCGCGAGCGTCGCGGTCGTGGACATCCACGAGGACGCTGCGGCGAAGGTTGCATCACGCCTGCAGCAGGAGGGCGGCCGTGCCGAGCCCTTCGGCATGGACGTATCGGATGAATCCGCCATCCTGGATGTGTTGCCCCGAATCACGGACAAGTTGGGACCACTCGATGCCATCATCAATAACGCCGGCGTCGACGTCACGATCGGCATCAAGGAAATGGCCAGCGCCGATTGGAATCGCGTGATCGCCACCAATCTTACCGGGCCGTTTCTGTTGTCGAAGCATGGACTCGCCCACATGGCCGAAGGCGGCCACATCGTCAACGTGGCTTCCACGGCTGCGCGGCGTGCCTGGCCCAACGCCAGTGCCTACCACGCAAGCAAGTGGGGTCTGATGGGGCTTACCCACGCCTTGCATGCCGAGCTGCGTAGCAGCGGCATCAAGGTCACTGCGGTGATTGCCGGCGGAATGCGCACGCCTTTCCTGCTCGAGCGCTTCCCGGACATCGATGCCAGCCTGCTGCAGGATCCCGCCAATGTGGCCCGGTCCATCAAGTTCGTGCTGACCCAGCCGCCCGAGACGGTGATCCCGGAGGTGATGGTGTTGCCCATGAAGGAGACTTCATGGCCTTGAGGCCTGGCATCTTTCTCGATAAGGACGGCACGTTGCTGGTGGATGTTCCCTACAACATGGAGCCGGCCAAGATGCGTCTGGCGCCTGGCGCGGCGGAAGGCATAGGGCTGCTGGCCCGACTCCGCCTGCCGCTGATCATCGTGTCGAACCAGCCGGGCATTGCGCTTGGCAAGTCGGAACCCGCTGAACTCGGCCCCATGGAAGCGCGCCTGCGCGAAATGGTGGGCGAAGCCGGAGCTGAGCTGGCGGGGTGCTACTGGTGTCCCCACCATCCGGAAGGGCACGTCGCCCCCTATGGGGCTGTCTGCGATTGCCGCAAGCCTGCACCGGGGATGCTGCTGCGAGCGGCCGAGGTTCACGGCGTTGATCTGTCGCGCTCGTGGATGATCGGCGACATCCTGCACGATATCGAGGCGGGCAGACGAGCCGGCTGCAGCACGATTCTCATCGACAACGGAAATGAGACCGAGTGGGTGATGAACGAGTGGCGTACTCCGCATCACCGTGTCGGCGACTTTGCGCAAGCGGCCCGCATCGTGACGGCGGCCGTGACGGAAGGCGAGGGCGTGGGGCGATGAGCGAGACGACCAACTGGGATTCGGTACAACGGATCTTGTGCGTACGCCTGGACAATATGGGCGACGTGCTCATGAGCACGCCGGCAATCCGCGCCCTCAAGCAGGCAAGCCCGCAGCGCCACATTGCCCTGCTGGCGTCGCGTTCAGGTTCTGCGCTGGCCCCGTTCATTCCCGACCTTGATGATGTGATCGCCTACGAAGCACCGTGGGTAAAGAACGACGCGGCCGAACTGACGGCCGACCACGCATTGCTGGATTCCCTGCGGCAACAGCAGTTCGACGCAGCCGTCATCTTTACCGTGTATAGCCAGAGCCCGCTGCCTGC